>JAKUPQ010000042.1:3962-20235 GCA_022450665.1 Alphaproteobacteria bacterium
CGATAAAATCGAGTCGAAGAAGCTCGCCAAGGAAGCCGGCGTTAACGTGGTGCCCGGCTATGGCGGCGTTATCGATGACACCGAACATGCGGTGAAGATTTCCAACGAAATCGGCTATCCTGTGATGATTAAAGAAGCGGCTGGCGGCGGGGGTAAAGGTATGCGTGTTGCCCGCAAAGAAAAAGAGCTGCTTGAAGGTCTGAAAATGGCCGCAAGTGAGGCAGGCTCAAGCTTTGGCGATAAGCGTGTGTTCATAGAAAAATTCTTTGATAATCCACGCCACATCGAAATTCAGGTGTTGGCTGATAAACACGGCAATACGATTCATTTAGGCGAGCGGGAATGTTCGATTCAGCGCCGCCATCAAAAAGTGATTGAAGAAGCCCCAAGCATGTTTTTGAACGATGCAATGCGCAAGAAAATGGGCAAACAAGCGGTGTCATTAGCAAAAGAGGTCGATTATTTTTCTGCAGGAACTGTGGAGTTTATTGTAGATGAAAAAGGTGATTTTTATTTTCTGGAAATGAATACGCGCTTGCAAGTAGAACATCGGGTAACAGAACTTGTTACCGGACTTGATCTGGTAGAGCAGATGATACGTATCGCAGCGGGCGAAAAACTGACGCTGGCACAAAAAGATGTGAAAATTGAAGGCTGGGCATTTGAGGCAAGGGTATATGCAGAAGATCCAATGCGCGGTTTTCTGCCATCTATTGGGCGCATAACCCGCTATCAGGAGCCTGCAACAGAGCAAAACCTTCTGATTGATACCGGCGTGTATGAAGGCGGCGAAGTCAGCATGTTTTATGACCCAATGATCGCAAAAGTCTGTGTGCATGGCCCCACCCGTAAAGATGCAATTACAGCGATGCAGTCCGCATTGTCAGCGTATATTATTCGCGGTGTATCCCATAACATTACATTTCTGGAAGCGATTTTGGGGCATGAGCGTTTTCAATCGGGAAATATTTCTACTAATTTTATTGATCAGGAATATCCAGGTGGTTTTGCTGGTGCAGAGCTAAATACCGAAACAGAAAAAGTATTTTTAGCGGTGGGCGTACATATTTTCTTGCGCGATGCCGAACGTGCCGCGCAAATTACTGGCCAACTTCCTGGAAGAGGCCGCGCCATTGGTACGCGCTGGGTTGTGAGCCTTGGCGATGAAATGCATCCGGTGCATGTACGTCACCGCGAACATGGTTATGATATCAGCTACGATGGAGGCATGGTATCAATACGCAGCTCATGGCGCCTTGGCCGCCGTTTGCTGCAAGGAACACTCAATGGCAAAAGCATTAGTGTGCGCATCAAACACTTGAATGAAGGCTATGTGCTGGCACATGCCGGATCGGAAGTGCGGGTTTCTGTACGCACCGCAGCCGTTGCTGAACTGGCACAATACATGAAAAATAATAATGCCGTGGCGTCGAAACAATCGCGCTTGATTGCACCATTGGCTGGACGTGTAGTGTCGATGAAGCATAAAGCAGGAGACGTGGTGAAAAGCGGGCATGAGTTGATTATTATTGAAGCCATGAAAATGGAAAATATTATTCATGCGGAAAATGATGTGGTGATTAAAGCGGCAAAAGTTGCAGAAAATGACAGCGTCAGCGCAGATGATTTGCTCTTTGAGTTTGAGCCACAAGTGTAAATCCTATGGCAAATACCGCATTACAGTTGCGTATTTCTGGTAAAGTGCAAGGCGTAGGCTATCGTGATTGGGCAGTAAAAGCTGCCACAGATTTGCAACTTAGCGGCTGGGTGCGAAACCGGGCTGATGCTACGGTAGAGGCGTTGGTTGCGGGTGATGAAGCGGCGGTGAAGGAATTTATCGCACAATGCTATAAAGGGCCGGTGATGGCGAAAGTTACCGCGATTGATAGCAAAAATATCTCTATATCTGAAGTGCCAGCGGGTTTTGTGCGCAAACTTACCGCTTAGTTGCGCTAGCATATAATTTCTTAAATTCTTCTTCTAGTAAGCGATCCAACTCGTCCATTGTAATTGGGATGCCAAGCGCATGCAGGGATGTGACGCCATAATTTGTGATCCCGCATGGTACTATGCCGCTGAAGTGGCTCAGATCAGGACATAGATTGATTGCAATGCCGTGAAAACTCACCCAGTGACGAATGCGAATGCCTATGGCAGCAATTTTAGCTTCGCTTCCTTTGCCATCATCTACCCACACACCAACCCTGTCTGCATAAGTATGCCCCGCAAGACCCAGCTTGGCGAGGGTGTTGATAATCCATTGCTCCAAAAAAGTAACATAGGCGCGTACATCCGGCGATCCGTGGTTGAAGGGCGATGGCTGTTTCATATCCAGCATAACATATGCCACGCGCTGTCCGGGGCCGTGATAAGTGAATTGCCCACCTCGCCCAGTGGCATAAACAGGGAAGCGGGTGGCATCAAGAAGGCTCTCTTGCTTGGCCGATGTGCCGGAAGTGTATAGCGGAGGATGCTCCAATAGCCAGATACAGGGTTTGGCGCCGCCCGCATGAATGGCATTGACGCGGGTTTCCATAAACGCACAAGCATCCGGATAGGCGACTAAATCGCCTGATTTACGCCATTCTATTGCAGGGTTAGGATTGGTCATGCTCTTGCTATAGCAAAAAAAGCGCAATACGGCGATTGAAACTTGCTTTAATAATTATTATTTGCTACTTATTCAGCCTTCTCGATTGGGATATGCGGTCGTGGCGGAATTGGTAGACGCGCAGCGTTGAGGTCGCTGTGGACGATTAGTCCGTGGAAGTTCGAGTCTTCTCGACCGCACCAACGAGAAAGTGGAATATGGTGTAATTGATAGCATATTCCGCATCAGGGCATGTAACCTCAATAGCATGGCTAAAAATAATTTGTTAAAGGGTGGATAAAATGGATTTTCTTTTTGAATTGATCACCTTTGTAGAAAACGAAAGCGTTGTGATTAAGATGTCGCCATTTGAAATGGGCGCCATGCTGTGTGTTTTGCTACAAGTTTGGTTGTATGGCCGGCTGAATATTTTAGGCCCCGTCATTGGTGTAATCGGTACAGCGATGTGGATTTTCCTCGCAAGCCGGAGCGATCCTGTGATGATGGGCTTGATCATTTTGAACATTATTCTGATGCTGCAAAATATCTGGAACTTCATTAAATGGTCGCGCAACAAAAAGCTTGCGGATGCTGCAACCGCACAAGAGCATATCCTTAAGGATGCCGACGCTGCGTAATGCATAAACAAACAAAAAAAGCCCTGCTGTTGTATACAGCAGGGCTTTTTTATTGAATAAAATTAATTGGCAACGTCACTGATGAGTCGCAGATTATCCAGCGCGGATTCAGCCTTTTTATCTTTCTTGTCTTTTGCAGTGCTGTCTTGCGCATCATCCTCAGAATCAGTTTCTGGCTCGCTCATAAACATGGGCGATTGAAACTGGCTGTCATCAAAGGATTTAGAGGACTCGCTAAAGATTTTAGGGGTTTTTTCAGCTGAATCTATCGGCGTTTCGTCATGGGTGTTGTCATCTAAATCAAGCTTTTCGGTGCGTTTGAATCGACCATCTACAAATGCGCCATCTTCGATGGTGAGGGCTTCGTGCATAATCACGCCCTCGGCGCGACACCCTTTGTAAAAATGGACATTGCGCGCCTTGATTAGCCCTTGAACGGTTCCATAGATATGTACCATCTCGGCAACCACATCGCCTTTGATGTGGCCATTTTTACGTAATGTAGCAGTATGGCATTTTACATTGCCCTCGATTGTGCCATCGATATCAACAATGCCACCGCATTGGATATTGCCTATAACATGTAAATCGGAAGAAATAATTGAAGGAATGCCCGTGCCTGATTTTTTTGCTGCGGACTTGGGTGCTTCTGGCGTAGCAGCATTAGGTTTGGATGTTTTGTTTTTTTTACGGGAGAACATATCAGCTACCTGCTTCAATAAATTTCTTTGGGTTCATGGCTGCGCGGTTAAAGCGCACTTCGTAATGTAAGTGCGAGCCTGTGCTGCGCCCACTATTACCTTGCAGGCCAATAACTTTACCTTTTTCTACGGCATCACCTTCGGAAACCATAATTTTTTTCAAATGGGCGTAGCGAGTGGTAATGCCATAGCCATGATCTATTTCGATAAGGTTACCATAAGCACCATTACGGCCTGCGCGTTTTACAATACCATTGGCGGTAGCCATAACTTTTTCGCCATACTTACCAACAAAATCGAGGCCTTTGTGTATAGCCCAGCGCTTGGTAATGGGATCTACACGCCGACCGAAGGGACTGCTTAAACGATAATCATGCAGAGGTTTGGCTAAAGGTAATGCCTGAATGATGTCATCAAGAAGCATCATTTCATTCATTTGAGTAATCATTTCCTGTTCAGCTTCTTCCAAACCCAGCATGGCGGCAGTAGGATTCTCGGGAACATAAGGGCCGCCTTGATGAGTATAATCGGCATCTTCATCAACTGCGCCAGAATCTGCCAATTGAATTTCGGCAATTTTATTTTTTGCCTGTTTTGTGCCGGTGAGGCGCGCCAGTTTAAGTCCGGTATTGTTAATAATGTCTTCAAATACGGTAATCTGGTCTTTGGTGCGCTCACGTATCGAACTTACTAACACTTCGCGATCAGTTTTCAGCTGGTCTACCAAACCTTCTAGATAATCGATGCGATCTTGTAAAAGGCTCTGATTCAGGCTTGCAAGCCCTCCATCATCCAACGCCGAAGCTTCTAAGCCTGAGGCATCATCATGTGTGGTTTTATGCTGGTTTACAACGAATTTATCATATTCGTTCAACTCGCCTTCATTTTCCTGAAGTTTGCTAAGGTCGCGCTTAAGTAAAGTGTATTGCTCTTCAATGCGACGATTTACTATGGCAGAGGTTTCGATTTTGCGCTCTTTTTCTTCTAAGATCGTTTGTGCGGCAAAATAGCTTCCCGTAGAAAAAGAACCCCATGACAAAGCACCCATTGCTATAGTGATAGCAAAAAACTGCAGCTTTGAACTGATGGGGTAATGCTTCACTTCACCTTCAGACACGACAATGATATTGCGGCTACGGAAAAGCTTGCTGTTTAATGGGTTTAAGAATCGCCAGATATTTGTGCTAACGTTAGGCATGGGCTTCCTGTTGGCTTTTTATGTATTGCCTAGCAATACTATTGCAAATTTTAGTTGGCCATCGGTGCGGTTAGTAGTCTTGTATAATCAAAGATCATAGCATTATTTTGATGATTTGACTAATTTTTCTGCAAAAGTGCCGCAAAGAAACCATCTGTTCCCGCTGTGAGCGGACTTAGCTTGAGAAAATCAGAGTTTTCCATAAGCTTTGAACAGTCATGGTTATTCCATATTTCTGGCGTGTCTGCAATAGTGAAATCAGGGTGTTTGCTAAGGAATTGTTTTACCTGTAATTCGTTTTCTGCGTTAAAAACTGAGCAAGTGATATAAAGCAGTTTGCCGCCGGATTTTACAAGGCGTTGCGCGCTGCCAAGAATGTTTTGCTGCACTTGCAAAATTTCGTCTAAATCTTGTTGTGAGAAACGCCATTTCAGGTCGGGATTGCGCCGCCATGTGCCACTGCCGGAGCATGGCGCATCAATAACAACAATCTCAGCACTGTTCTTATGGCGTTTGATAAATGGATCAGTTTCAGAAGTTAGGACATGGCGTTGGGCATTATCTACTCCTGCGCGGGCAAAGCGTTTATTGCTTTGTTTAAGGCGGGTTTCGGATGTATCCCACGCCATGAGGCGGCCTTTATTTTGCATCATGGCAGCTAGTGCAAGGGTTTTGCCTCCTGCGCCTGCGCAAAAATCAATTACCTTTTGCCCAGGCTGTGGCGCGGCCAGAAGTGCAACGAGCTGTGATCCTTCATCTTGAATTTCCAGCCAGCCATTATTAAAGGTTTTTGTGGTGAAAATCGCACCACGTCTTTCCAATCGTAAACCCCATGGAGAATAGGGGGTTACGGTGGTAAAAAAGCCTTCTTTGTTTAAAGCTTTCATGGCTTCTTCACGGGTGGCTTTTAAGGTATTGACGCGCATATCCATAGGCGCTTCGGTATTTAGCGCTTCAATTTCGGCTTCCATATCGTCGCCAAACGTTTCTAATAGATGGGGCAAATACCATTCGGGTGTATTCAGGCGCATCCACTCTGGCATATTAGGGTCGGCTGCCAGTGGAGGGTTTTCTACAAAATTGCGTTCGTCTTTGTGCAGAGGTTTTGCGTCATGCCCATTGCCGGTAAACCATGTTTGTAAAATGTTGATAGGGTGGTTTTCGTCCATTACCAACGAAGCCAAAACCAAAGTGCGAGGACTGATGGGTAAATTGCCGCGCTCTATATACCATTGTAGGCGTCCGCCCTGACGTAGCACATTATAGACACGACGGGAGATAAAGCCTTTGTCTTTCGCGCCAATATAGCGCCGATGACGGAAGTAGCTTCCGAGCATGCCGTCTACGGGTGAGGCGCGCCCTTCATCCCATGCATCGTTCACATCTTCGAGTAAATCTATTGCAGCCTGTATTTGTGCGCCTGGGGTCATATTAATCCGAACTGGTACGATAATTAGGGGCTTCCTGAGTGATAGCAACGTCATGTACATGGCTTTCGCGCAAGCCTGATCCGGTAATGCGGACAAATTGTGCATTGCTACGGAAATCTGACAGATTTGCGCTACCGGTATAGCCCATCGCGGCTTTGAGGCCGCCTACGAGCTGATGAATAACACCTGAGGCAGAGCCTTTGAACGGCACGCGCCCTTCAATACCTTCGGGCACTAGCTTAAGGCTCTCGCGTACTTCTTGCTGGAAGTAACGATCTGCTGAACCGCGTGACATGGCGCCCACGCTCCCCATGCCGCGATAAGATTTATAAGAGCGCCCGTTATATAAAATTACCTCTCCGGGGGATTCTTCGGTTCCGGCCAGTAGCGAGCCAATCATTACGCAGTCAGCACCGGCGGCAATGGCTTTTGCCAGATCTCCAGAAAATTTGATTCCGCCATCGGCAATGAAAGGGATGTCAGATTTATGGCAATATTCTGCTACATCCATAATGGCGGTGAGTTGGGGAACGCCAACGCCAGCCACAATTCGCGTAGTGCAGATGGAGCCGGGGCCAATGCCAACTTTTACGGCATCTGCACCTGCACCAATAAGCGCTTTGGCGGCTTCAGCGGTAGCGATATTGCCTGCCACCACTTCTATTTTAAAGCGTTTTTTAATGGCGGCAACCGTATCTATTACGCCCTGAGAGTGGCCGTGAGCGGTGTCGATTGCCAATAAGTCAACTCCTGCATCTACTAGGGCAGCGGCGCGTTCTATACCGGCATCGCCAATGCCTGTAGCGGCGGTGACGCGTAAGCGCCCCATAGAGTCTTTAGCGGCGTCGGGATGCTTAACGGCTTTTTCAATATCTTTAACAGTGATGAGTCCTACGCAATGATAGTCTTTGTCTACGACCAATAACTTCTCGATGCGGTGTTTATGTAGTAATCGCTTGGCTTCATCTTTACTTACACTTTCATCTACCGTAACCAAATTATCTTTGGTCATCAGTTCGCTGACTTTTTGGCGGGTGTCGGTGGCAAAGCGCACATCGCGGTTGGTTAAAATGCCGACCAGTTTGCCGCTTTTCTCGGCAACAGGAAAACCGGTAATGGTAAAGCGCGCCATGAGGGCATGGGCTTCAGCCAGCGTGGCGCCGGGTTCGATGGTAACGGGGTTTACCACCATGCCTGATTCGAATTTTTTAACGCGGCGCACTTCGGCAGCCTGTTGCTCTATGTCCAGATTCTTATGGATACAGCCCATACCTCCATGCTGCGCAATGGCAATAGCTAATCCGCTTTCGGTTACGGTGTCCATTGCAGAAGAAATGAGGGGAATGCCAAGTTTGATAGAGCGCGTAACACGGGTTTCGGTGCTAACGGCATTGGGGAGAACTTGCGAATAACGCGGGGTAAGTAACACATCGTCAAAAGTAAGGGCTTCTTTAATCGCCATATTCACCACCTTTCAAACCTATTAGCTTATGGCGCGAAGTCATAACCTAGTTGCGAGTCGTTGTCACTGGAAAAATAAGGGAAATACGTGTAAAACGCCATTTCTTCTTGTATAATGAGGACGGGTTTAGTACACATTGCGTGAATTTGAGGAAAAAACATGCTTAGGCTTAGCAAAATGGCAGATTATGCGGGGGTGGTGGTGATGCATATTGCCGCGCATCCAGCACGTAGCCATACGGCCACTAGTTTGGCAGACGCGTTGGGATTGCCCAAAACTACCGTCGCAAAATGCCTCAAAACGCTGGCAAAAAACGGTGTTCTGACCTCGCAGCGTGGGGTTAATGGCGGGTATATGTTAGCGCGGCTGCCCACAGAAATTTCGATTGCGGAGGTGATAACGGCAATGGATGGTCCTGTGAAAATGGCAAGCTGCACCGATGGCCACTCCGGCGATTGCCAAATAGAGAAAACCTGTCCTATGCGCGGCGGATGGGACGAGATAAATGCCGATATTTATAAATTATTGCGAGGCAAAAGCCTTGCCGACATGGTGAAGCAAGTATGAGTACACAAGCAATAGATGATGCCATTGGCCAAAAATACAAATATGGATTTTCCACCGAAATAGAGATGGAATACGCTCCTCTTGGTGTGAACGAAGATATTGTACGCCTCATTTCAGCGAAAAAAGAAGAACCGGAATGGATGTTGGAGTGGCGACTTAAGGCCTTTGCTATCTGGAAACAGATGGTAGAGCCGGATTGGGCTTTGCTAAATATTGAACCAATAGATTATCAGAGCATCTATTATTATGCCGCACCAAAAGGCACACAAAACAAGCCCAAAAGTCTGGATGAAATAGATCCGGAATTGCTTCGTACCTACGAAAAGCTTGGGATTCCGCTGAAAGAACAAGAAATCTTAACCGGTGTACGTGAGGGCGTAGCGGTGGATGCGGTGTTTGATAGCGTGAGTGTGGCAACCACATTCCGCAGCAAACTGGCGGAAGCGGGTGTGATTTTTTGCCCGATTTCTGAGGCAATTCGTGAACATCCGGAATTGGTAAAGAAATATCTTGGCTCGGTAGTGCCGCAGGGAGATAATTTTTTTGCTGCATTAAATTGCGCGGTGTTTACCGACGGCTCGTTTGTATACATTCCTGAAGGAGTGCGTTGCCCTATGGAACTTTCTACGTATTTTCGGATTAATGCGAAAAATACCGGACAGTTTGAACGTACTTTAATTGTGGCAGAGAAGGGTAGTTATGTGAGCTATCTGGAAGGCTGCACAGCGCCAATGCGCGATGAGAATCAACTTCATGCCGCCGTAGTGGAGCTGGTGACGATGGAAGATGCGGAAATTCGCTATTCCACCGTGCAAAACTGGTATCCCGGTGATGAGAACGGCAAGGGCGGAATATATAATTTTGTGACCAAGCGCGGCGCATGCCGTGGAGACCGCAGCAAAATTTCATGGACGCAGGTAGAAACCGGATCAGCCATTACGTGGAAGTACCCAAGCTGCATTTTGCAAGGCGATGGCAGCCAAGGCGAGTTTTATTCGGTGGCCATCACTAACAACGCACAACAGGCCGACACTGGCACTAAGATGGTGCATATCGGCAAGAACACACGCAGCCGAATTATCTCTAAGGGAATATCAGCGGGCAAAGCTAATAACACGTATCGTGGGTTAGTCAAAATGCTGGCAGGTGCAGAAAATGCACAGAACTACACGCAATGCGATAGCATGTTGGTGGGCGACAAATGCGGAGCGCATACAGTGCCCTATATTGAAGTGCGCAACCCCAGCGCCAAGGTGGAACACGAAGCGACCACCAGCCGTATTAGTGAAGACCAGTTGTTTTATTGCCAGCAACGTGGTCTGAATGACGAAGAAGCGCTGGCGCTGATTGTGAACGGCTTTTGCAAAGAAGTGCTGCAGGTGTTGCCCATGGAATTTGCCGTGGAAGCGCAGAAGCTTGTGGGGATTTCTCTCGAAGGGAGCGTGGGCTGATGCATTATGTATTGCTGTTGATTATCAGTTTGCAGGGCGACATAGATACGACAAAAATTGAGTTTTCCGATAGCCGCGATTGTCATAGCGCCAAACGCGAAATCGAAGAGGTAATGCAGAAAACTCCAGAGATAACATTGCACACAGCAATATGTCTGGAACTGAAAGATTAAATACGCAGCAACATATGCAGCGGTAAAAGATAGAGGAAATAATGTTACAAATTAAAAACTTACACACGGTGCTAGATGGAAAGCAAATTTTGCGGGGGCTTGATCTGAATGTGGGCGCTGGGCAGGTGCATGCGATTATGGGGCCAAATGGCGCGGGTAAATCTACGCTATCGTATACCGTGGCAGGCCGCGCTGGGTATGAAGTGGCTGAGGGCTCCATTGTTTTTAATGGCGTGGATATCACTCACGAAGCGCCTCATGAACGCGCAGCACAGGGCTTGTTTCTAGGGTTTCAATATCCGGTAGAAATTCCGGGCGTTACTAATATGACATTTTTAAAAACTGCCGTGAATGCGCAGCGCAAAGCGCGTGGCGATGCCGAGTTGGATGCCATGGGGTTTTTGAAGCTGATTCGGGCCAAAGCAAAAGATCTGGGTATTGAAGAAGCAATGCTGAAACGTTCAGTCAATATGGGTTTTTCTGGCGGTGAAAAGAAGCGTAACGAAATGCTACAAATGGCACTTTTAGAGCCAAAACTTGCAATTTTGGATGAAACCGATTCGGGGCTGGATATTGATGCGCTTAAAACCGTAGCCGATGGAATTAATCGTTTGCGCTCGCCTGAGCGCTCTATTGTGCTGATTACGCATTATCAGCGTTTGTTGGATTATGTGCAACCGGATGTAGTGCATATTTTGGCCGGAGGAAAAATTGTGAAATCCGGCGATAAAACCTTAGCACATAAGTTGGAAGCTGAGGGTTATGAAGGCATTATTGCCAGCGCAGCATAAGGGATTATGCATTTTCCAACGATGAAAAATTAGAGATTTGATTATGTTTGCGAAGCAAAAATACATACCGGATGATACGTTGCAAACGCAATTTGCAGCAATGCCTGTGGCATCTTCACCGTGGCTGGCGAAGCGCCGCACAAATGCAGTGGCAGGGTATCAGGGCTATCCAACTACGGCGCTTGAAAATTGGAAATTTACTAATGTAAAGCCTATGCTGATGCAAGAGCAGGTTAGTGCACGGCCAAATCAGGGGGATATTAGCGCGGCGCTGGAACAATTAGATGCATTGCCAGCGGGGTATCGCGTGGTGTTTGTAAATGGTGTGTTCCATACGGCGCTATCAGAATTGCCTAAGCTGGCTGGAGTGGAAATTCAATCGCTGGCGCAGATGCTGGAGCATAATGCAGGGCATTTAGAAGCGTATTACGGACGGCTAAGCGAAAAATATGACAATAGCTTTGCACAGGCAAACCTTGTCTTGGCACAGGATGGACTGGCTATACGTATAGAAGAAAGTGTTGTGCTGGATCAGCCCATTATTGTAGGGCATATTTTTACCGGCGGCGCACAGGCGCTGCAATGTCATAGCCGCAACGTTTATGTATTGAAAGCAGGTGCGCAGGCAGAGATTGTTGAAATGCAAATCGGTGTGCCGGATGCAATGTATATCGCCAATACGACCAGCGAAATATTTCTGGGTGGCGCAGCGCAGTTACGCCATAGCTTCATTCAAAACGAAAGTGATCAGGGAGCTTCGATTCAAAGCCGTTATATATGGCAGGAAAAGCGCAGCCAGTTTCATGGAGTGGCATTGACTACTGGCGCGTGGGTGAATCGTATTGAAACCCAAATTACATTGGGTGGAATAGAATCGCACGCAGCGCAACACACGGTGCAATTATTACGGGAAAACCGTCATAGCGATAGCATGACGCATGTGGTGCATGACACACCGGAAGCGACCAGTAATCAGCATTGCCGCATGATTTTGAATGATAGCGCAAAAGGTGCGTTTCAGGGTAAAACCACCGTGAAACGCGATGCGCAAAAAACCGATGCCCATCAATTGAACAAAAATTTGCTGCTGTCACGCAACGCAAAAGTGGACAGCAAACCTGAACTGGAAATATATGCCGATGATGTGAAATGCGCCCACGGCGCAACCACAGGCGAGCTGGATGAAATGGCGCTATTTTACATGCAATCTCGCGGGATTGAGCCTGATGTAGCTAAGCAGTTGCTTGTAGAAGCATTTGCAGATGAAGTGATTGAGCAAACTCCGTTGGACGATGCAATGAAAGCTGTGTTGCGCCGATATGTGGCACAATGGATGATGCAGCAATAGATTTTGCTTCACGCAGATGAAGGGGTGAAAATGGGAAATATGGCACTAGATACACAGCAATCAAAAGCCGCATGGGATGTTGAAGCCATTCGCGAAGAATTCCCTATTCTTTCGCGTACGGTTAAGCATGGTAAGCCCCTGACTTATTTTGATAATGCGGCAAGTAAACAAAAGCCAAATACTGTGCTGGATGCAATGGATGACGCCCATTGCCGCTATTATGCCAATGTGCATCGTGGTGCGCATTTGTTAAGCGGGGAGGCAACCGATGCATTTGAAGCAGCGCGCCGGAATGTGCAACAATTTATTCATGCGCGCCATGACCATGAGATTATATTTGTGCGCGGCACTACGGAAGCCATAAATTTGGTGGCTAGCAGCTTTGGCCGCAACCACTTAAAAGCTGGCGATGTGGTGTTGCTGTCGCAGGCAGAGCATCATTCTAATATTGTGCCATGGCAATTATTGCGCGAGCAGGTTGCCATTAGGATTATTCCAGTCCCGCTAATGGACGATGGCCGGATGGATATGGCGGCATATGAATATTTACTGAAAAAAGAAAATGTAAAACTTTGTGCTCTTAGCCATGCCAGCAACGCGATGGGTGTGGTCAATGATGCCGCAAAAATGGTGCGGCTGGCGCATGAATATGGTGCTAAAATATTGTTAGATGGCTGTCAGGCCACCGCGCATCTGACAGTGGATGTTCAGGCGCTGGATGTGGATTTTTATGCATTCTCTGCCCATAAAATGTATGGCCCATCGGGCATAGGTGCGCTTTATGGTAAAGAGGCGCTGCTTGAAACAATGCCACCCTATCAGGGCGGCGGCGAAATGATTGATCACGTGACATTCGCCCAATCGACATGGGCGCGGCTGCCTATGAAATTTGAAGCAGGGACACCAGCAATTGTTGATGCAATCGGATTTGGTGCGGCAGTAGAATTTTTAAACGGCATAGACCGCGTTGCAGCACATGCCCATGAGCAAAATTTGCTGCGGTATTTGATGCAGGAACTGAATGTGCTTGGCGGGGTTCAGGTTTTTGGCGCCGCACAGGATAAGCTGGCGATTGTGTCGTTTAATCTTGAAGGAATCCACCATAACGATGTGGCTTCACTGGTGGATAATGAAGGGGTGGCGCTGCGAGCGGGGCATCATTGCGCGCAACCTTTGATGGATTATCTGGGCGTTGCCGGCACATGCCGCGCTTCACTTTGCTTCTATAATACAATAGAAGAGGTAGATCGTATGATTGCGGCCTTAGTAACCGTTCGGGAGATATTCGGATGAACGCAAAAGACGAATATAGTTTGCAAGACGCGATTGCTGATGCGGTGCAACAGCGCGAGGCCGCAGGTGAAATGGTGATGCAGCCTAACCCTACACAAATGGCGGAGCTGGAGCGCTTGTCGCATCAACCTGTGCCGCCCACACGCGAAAAATTACATGCCACTATTATTGAAGCGCTGAAAACGGTGTTCGATCCCGAATTGCCTGTCAATCTGTATGATTTGGGGCTGATATATGATATTATTCTAGATGCAGATAATAATGTGGAAATTCATATGACCCTGACGGCACCTGGATGTCCGGTGGCGGGGGAAATGCCACGCATGGTAGAGCAAGCAGCGCGTTTTGTGAATGGCGTAAATAAAGTCTCAGCTACTCTGGTATGGGATCCGCCATGGGATAAAACTATGATGAGCGAAGCCGCCCAGCTTGAATTAGGATTTTTATAACCCATATATATATACATAGTGGCAAAGCCGTTAGAAAAGGAACAAATATGGCGTTTACCGTAATGACAATTACCGATGCCGCCGCAGATCGCGTGAAAGCGTTGCTGGCTAAGGCACCAGAAGGCGAGACTGTGCTTGGTATGCGATTGGGGGTTAAGGCGCGGGGATGTAATGGACAATCCTATGTTGTGGATTATGCCACAGAAAAAAAATCCGGCGATGAAGTGATTAATGATAAAGGTGTAACCGTTTTTGTGGATGCAGCCGCTGTGCTAATGTTGTTTGGAACAGAAATGGATTATGCCGAAGACAAGTTTTCATCGGGGTTCACTTTTAATAATCCCAATGAAAAGGGGCGTTGTGGCTGCGGCGAATCGTTCCATGTCTGATGACTTGCAAGCATTGCGCGAAACAGAGGCCGAAATTGTCGAAGAATTCGCGTTCTTCGATGATTGGAAAGATAGATATTCGTATATTATTGACTTAGCAAGAAATCTGCCGCCCTTTCCCGAATTGCAAAAAATTGATGAAAATAAAGTTTCCGGTTGTCAGTCGCAAGTATGGTTTGTGGCAGAACAACGTGATGGCAAACTATATTTTAATGCGACCTCAGATGCTGCCATTGTTTCAGGGTTGATAGCGCTGCTTTTGCGGGTGTATTCAGGCAGACTGCCAAAAACAATTGTGCAAGCAGAGCCAGAGTTTATTGCGAAAATAGATCTGGCCGAACATCTTTCGCCAACACGAAGCAATGGCCTCTATGCCATGGTGCGGGCGATTCATAATCTTGCAGCCCGTGCCCACGAAAATGCAGCATAAAATACCTTTCATATAAGCGCCGCATATTCCGCGAGAATATTTTTTGCTTTATTCCCATAAAAATAGCTTGACGTGTTGGCAGCCCAACACTAATATGCGCCTCCTTCGTAGGGGGTTTTCAGAGTTCCTGCCCCACGTTTGAGACAACAGATAATTTACGCGCAAAAGGCGGCTATGCAAGCCTTTGTGCTATTTTTGACCAGATATATAGGGGATATGTATGCCAACCATTAACCAGTTGGTTAACCGGCCACGTAAAGCGGCAGTTAAGCGTAATAAGGTGCCTGCACTGCAGGAATGCCCACAAAAACGTGGCGTTTGCACCCGTGTTTATACCACCACGCCAAAGAAGCCGAACTCGGCGCTGCGTAAGGTGGCTCGTGTGCGTTTGACTAACGGCTACGAAGTTACCAGCTATATTCCCGGTGAAGGCCATAACCTGCAAGAGCACAGCGTTGTGCTTATCCGTGGTGGCCGTGTAAAAGATTTGCCTGGTGTGCGTTATCATACCATTCGCGGCACTCTGGATACGCAGGGTGTGAAAGATCGTAAACAGCGTCGCTCTAAATATGGCGCGAAACGTCCAAAATAAGATAGTAGTAAAGATAGGATTTAACTATGTCTCGTCGTCATGCTGCGCCTAAGCGCGAAATTCTGCCCGACGCTAAATACGGTGATACCATTCTCACCAAAATGATGAACTCCCTGATGTTTGACGGGAAAAAATCGGCTGCTGAGAGCATTGTATATGGTGCAATGGATCTTATGAAAGCACGTACCGGTCAGGATCCGCTGGAAACTTTCCACGATGGTCTCGAAAAAGTAAAGCCATCCGTAGAGGTGCGTTCGCGCCGTGTGGGTGGTGCAACGTATCAGGTGCCTGTTGAAGTGCGTGAAGAGCGCCGCCAAGCACTTGCATTGCGATGGATTATCGGTGCAGCACGTAAACGCTCTGAGCGTACCATGCGTGAACGCCTTGCGAATGAGCTGCTTGATGCAGTAAATGGCCGCGGCGGTGCAGCGAAGAAGCGCGAAGATACCCATAAAATGGCCGAAGCGAATAAAGCATTCTCGCATTATCGCTGGTAATTGAATTAAGAATTAAACCCAAAGTTAGGGCTGCTGAATATGTCTCGAGTTACACCACTAGAACGCTACCGCAATATTGGTATTATGGCGCATATTGATGCGGGTAAAACCACTACCACAGAGCGTATTTTGTATTACACCGGTAAATCCCATAAGATCGGTGAAGTACACGATGGTGCTGCAACCATGGCCTGGATGGCGCAGGAGCAAGAGCGCGGTATTACTATTACCTCCGCTGCGACAACCTGCTTTTGGAAAGATGCAGACGATAATA
>JAKUPQ010000043.1 GCA_022450665.1 Alphaproteobacteria bacterium
AGTGCGGCATCGTCAATGGGCTTTGTCAAAAAGTCATCTGCCCCTGCCTGCAATCCATTGACGCGGTCTTCTGGGCTATTCAGCGCGGTTACCATCACCACGGGAATATGTGAAATTTCTGGGTCAGCTTTCATTTTACGGCAGGTTTCAAACCCATCCATACCGGGCATCATTACATCTAAAAGAATTAAGTCGGGGCTATGCTCTTTTGCCTGTTTGATGGCTTGAAAACCATCCTCGGCAGTCACAACGTCATAATATTCGTTGGATAGTTTGGCTTCCAACAACATGACATTCGCTGGTGTATCGTCAACAACCAGTATTAAAGCACTCATTCGACATTACCCCATTCATTTTCGTTGAGGAACTTTTTCACCGTGCTGATGAAAATTGGGATAGAAATGGGTTTAGACATATAGGCTTCACAGCCCGCATTCAAAATCATTTCCTCATCATCTTTCATTGCGAACGCTGTTACTGCAATCACAGGAATATGATTAACTTCGCTGTCTGCTTTAAGGCGTTTGGTAATATCCAAACCAGAAATTTCAGGAAGCTGAATATCCATCAAAATTAAATCGGGACGCACATTGCGCGCAATACTAAGCGCTTCGTTGCCATCTTTCGTTTCAAATGTTTGATAGCCATGCGCTTCCAGCAAATCTCTGAAAAGCTTTAGATTGAGGTCATTATCTTCAACAATAAGGATTTTATGTGTCATTGCATTTCTCAAGTACCAACAAAATCATCATATGATTATGTGGCGTAAGTTAAGGCTACTCTTTAGATGTAGTCTTTAATAGTTAAGATTCCCTTTACATGACGTAACTTTAAGCTGCAACCGAGTTTTTATTCAACCGTGATGCTTTCAATTCTTCTACAATTTCAGGATTAAGAAGGGTTGAAATATCGCCCAGATTATCAAAATTATTTTCAGCAATTTTACGTAAAATTCTGCGCATGATTTTACCAGAACGGGTTTTTGGTAAGCCTGCACTAAAATGAATGAAATCTGGCGATGCGATGGGGCCAATGTCTTTGCGCACCCAGTTACGCAATTCTTTTGTTAGCGCTTCATCTGCTTCAACACCGCTATTGAGAGTGACATAAGCATAAATACCCTGCCCTTTCACATCATGAGGATAGCCCACTACAGCGGCTTCGGCCACCAATGGATGTGCCACTAAAGCGCTTTCTATTTCTGCTGTACCCATGCGGTGGCCAGAAACATTTAAAACATCATCTACACGCCCCGTAATCCAATAGTACCCATCGGCATCGCGGCGGCAGCCATCGCCCGAAAAATACATGCCTTTTACTGTACTAAAATAGGTTTGAATGAAACGTTTATGATCGCCATAAACCGTACGCATTTGTCCGGGCCAGGAATCTTTTATGCATAGCAACCCCTCGCACTCACCTTCCAATACGTTTCCTTCACTATCGGTAATGATTGGGTTAATACCAAAAAACGGTCGGGTTGCACTGCCCGGTTTTTGAGCAATGGCACCTGGTAGCGCAGAGATGAGTATACCGCCAGTTTCGGTTTGCCACCATGTATCTACAATCGGGCAACGCTGCTCGCCTACAACATTATAGTACCACAACCATGCTTCGGGATTAATTGGCTCTCCTACGCTCCCTAGCACACGTAAACTACTGCGATCAGAAGATTGCACATAGGCATCGCCTTCGCGCATAAGCGCACGTATTGCTGTGGGGGCGGTATAAAATATATTCACTTGATGCTTATCTACCACCTGCCAGAAGCGCGATGCATCCGGATAGTTAGGCACTCCCTCAAACATCAAGGTAGTTGCGCCATTGGCTAAAGGGCCATATATAATATAAGAGTGACCGGTTACCCACCCTACATCTGCGGTACACCAATAGACCTCTTCATCCTGATAATCGAAAACATATTTATGCGTCATCGCGGCATAAAGCAAATATCCGCCTGTAGTGTGCAATACTCCTTTAGGCGCGCCCGTGGAGCCAGAAGTATAAAGTATGAATAGCGGATCTTCTGCTTGCATTGGCTCAGCGGGACAATGCGGTGGCTGAACCGCAACTTCTTCGCGCCAGTTCAGATCGCGCCCCTCATGCCATGCTATTTTGCCATTTGTATGGGTAAATACCAGCACGTTCTTGACATGGCGACAGCCTTGCAAAGCTTCATCCACATTAGCTTTTAATGGTATTGTTTTGCCGCCGCGCCGCCCTTCATCTGCAGTAATGACAAAATTACTCTCGCAGTCTTCAATGCGCCCTCGAATGGCTGACGCAGAGAACCCACCAAACACTACCGAATGCACTGCACCAATACGCGCACATGCAAGCATGGCATAGGCAGCCTGCGGGATCATTGGCATATAAATAGTAACGCGATCCCCTTTTTTAACGCCACGGGCTTTCAGCGCGTTAGCAAGTCTACATACTTCATCATGTAGCTCCTGATAGCTGATATGCCGCGACTCACTTGGTTCATCGCCTTCCCATATAATCGCGGTTTGTTGTGCGCGGGCGGGCAAATGACGGTCAATGCAATTTTCGGAAATATTTAGCACACCGTCTTCAAACCAGCGTATATCTACATTGTTGGAAAAATCAGTATTTTTAATTTTGGTGGGCGGTGTCATCCATTGCAAAGAATTGGCTTGTTTACCCCAGAATACTTCAGGGTTATCAATGGATTGCCTATATAGCTCTGCATATTCTTTTTCGTTGATATGCGCTTTTTTGGCTACAGCAGGCTTAACCCCGATAAGGGCATTGGTGTCATGCATATTTTTTCTCCCTTGCAGCTCATCTTTGCGTGAGCAACTACATATTTTGCAAGAGATAGTAAAGAAATATGCAAAAACGGCAAGCAAAAGCTCAACATTTCAACATTTGATAATGTAATTTATATTGCAATGTTTCTGTCAGATTCGGCAGCGGCACTACGAGACCGATTAACTGCATCACCATGACTTGCCGAAGGTGGCGGAGCCGATGCAGCATGGCTATTATTTTTCGACTGTTTTGTGTCGGTATGAGGTTCACGGCGATGGTGCTCTGCCAATTCGTCAAGTGATGGGCCTTCTTCGGAAGGCAGACCTGCACCCTGCCCTTTTGAATCAGCCGCAGATTGTGGCACAGGGCTTTCTGCAATATTAAACTGCGCTTCATCCTTAGATGGTGCAGCGGCGTGTTCCTGTGGGGACTGTGCCAGTTGTTCCTCGTCACGGGCTGCGGCTTCGGCAGCTTTTCGCTCAGCCTCTGCCGTCAATGCTGCGTCATGATCGTTACGCTTTTGAACTTCGTTGTCTGTCATACGCTCAACCATGACATTAAGCATGGGATCTAAGCATTCTTGTTGCGCCTGACCAATTTGGTTTTGAAGTTCAGCAGAGCGTTCTGCAAGCTTTGGATCTTGCGGAGCATCGCCCAAATCTTCTATCTGATCTTTAAATTTCTCCAATCCTTTACGGGCACGGCGTTTAGCGGCAACAATCCCACCAACAGCAGCGCCTGCAACACCGGCAACTGCAGTTAAGGTGGCTACAACCGGATTGGTAAAATTCTTTCTATTGGCACTTATAGCCGTGGTCGCACCTAAGGCTACCGCGCCAATTGCACCGCCAACTGCTCCGGCTTTACGTACAGCGCCTGCTTCAGCTTCGATATCTGGCCTGATATTAGCAACACGGTTAACGTCTTCATTACGCTTTTTTTCTATTGTAAGGCATTCCTCGCGCAGCTCACCAATATTTCCCTGTTGCGATTTATAGTCTTTCCACTCATCGGATAAGCCTAGTTCTTGTACCTTTTGGGCAAATGCTCCTTTTTCATCGGCCAGCAGCTCAGTTACTGTAAGGTTATCCTTTGGCTCGCTATCCTGAATCTGCTCCGCTACAAGAGTGTGCAATGCATTTGCTTGTTCTAAGCGAATCGCTTCTACTTCTTCGGCATCTCGGGTGTTTGTTGCAGTGGGTTCGTCAGTCATAACTTATCCTCTATATTTATACGGCACACAAAGTGGCGATAACTATCAATTTGGAGAAATTATAGCATAGCTAATGTTACAACCGTGTTAAATCTTGAGAAAATTCACTATTCTTCGTCAAATTTTCTGTCGATCAGGTTGCTGATTTCATCTACTACTTTTTGCGCATCATCGCCCGTTGCTTCCAGCCGGATTTGTGCGCCTTTTTCAGCGCCTAATGTCAAAATTCCCAACACCGATCCGCCAGAGGCCATCCATAAATCCTCACAATCTTCAAACAGGGGCGGTGTACAATTCACACGGGTAACTTTAACATCCGCGTTACACGCATTGACAATGCGTACAAATTTTGCAGCAGCGCGTGCATGCAACCCTTTTTGGTTTTGAATTGTCAGTATAGTAACTATGGGTGCAACAGCAGACATGTTCAACTCGTTTTCGACAATAAGTTACTGGCAACATTAATATATTTTCTTCCAGCCTCTTGTGCCTGCAATGCCGCCTCTTTCAACGACTCTGTACTACGCAAGCTAATAAGCTTGATCAGCATTGGCAGGTTCACTCCGGCGATTACTTCTACGTTTTGGTCGTCCATCACAGATATAGCAAGATTAGAAGGCGTGCCTCCAAACATATCGGTTAACAGCACCACGCCCTTACCTTGATCTACTTCTGTTGCGGCTTTAATAATTGCAGCACGCATTTTTTCCATATCCGATTCAGGGTGAATGCAAATGGCTTTCATGTGCTCTTGAGGGCCAACCACATGTTATTCCGCCGCGCTGAATTACGAGGCGAGGTTTCCATGAGTAACCAGAACAATACCTAACATAACTTTTCCTTAATGCGGTCTGAATCCAAATTTTATTCTTGTAAATTTCGGTGACGAACACCCACTTTATAGCCTAATTCGGCTAAATATCCAGCCAAGTTTTCGGTAATAAAAACCGAGCGGTGCCTTCCGCCTGTACAGCCTATGGCGATGGTAAAATAGCTTTTTCCTTCTTCGAGATAACGGGGCAGAAGCGGCTTAACCAAACCACAAACGTTATCAAAAAACGCCGGAAAATCTTTATCTGCCTTAATATATTTTGCAACGGGCGCATCTTTGCCTGTCATAGGACGCAGGGATTCCTCCCAATGTGGATTTTGTAAAAACCGCACATCCAACACCATGTCTGCATCACGTGGCACACCTTCGCGAAAGGAGAATGATGTTACAAAGACCAGCATTTCACCTACTTCTGATGCGAAATGATCACGAATATAGCGCTTTAAATCATGTACGCTGAAGTCACTTGTATTCATAATAATATCGGCTTCTTTGCGTACAGGCGCCAATAATTCCCGTTCGAGTCGTATGCCATCTTCTACCGGCCTGTCTTTAGCAACGGGATGCTTACGGCGTGTTTCGGTGAAGCGCCGCTGTAATATGACGTCATCGCATTCCAAAAACACTAACGTTACTTCGCGGCTGTCACCCTCTCGCCATGTGTCTAATGAGGCAAATAATTTTTCTGGCGAGAAATTACGGCTACGCACATCTACTCCAAGTACAATGCGCTCTGCGGCATCGGTTTGACCGGCAACAATGGGCAATAAATTCAGCGGAATATTGTCTATTGCTTCATAGCCTACATCCTCCAGCGCTTTAAGCGCTTGAGATTTTCCCGCACCCGACATACCAGTCAGCAAGATTATGTGCGGCTTTGATCGAGCTTGAGGGCGAAGTTGTTGCATAGATCATTCTTCTTTTTTATCCGGCAGAAATCCTGCGAATAAATTGTTTTTGCGCATAGCATGTAGCGCGGCATAGATTTTTTCAGGCGTTGAGGAATCAAAACCATAAATACTAATTTGTGGAATTGCTATACCCATTTTTTCAAAGTTTTGTGGTGTGGGAATATGTTCAATATCCTCAAGCGGCACCAGATTCACCGCCAGTCGCACCGGAATATTATTTGCTACGGGGTAGCGCACCAATCCCACTCCTCGAATTTCCAGCAAACCACGAATTTTATCATCCACGCTTGCGATGAGGGTATGGTCTTCTGCGCTTAAAATTACCTGATCGTCTGCAACAAGCATTGCGCCACGCGCCATGAGTCGCAAAGCCACATCGGATTTTCCGCTACCGGATTTTCCAAACAACAGCACACCACAACTGCCTATTGAAACACAGCTGGCATGCATACGTTCAATTTGCGGCGGTTCGTTATGTATCAACTGTCTAACTCCGCATCCTCAGCCGTAAGCAGACTGTAAATAATATCGGCAGTTACTGCATGGCGAATTTTTTCACAATTATGCGAATTACGCAACAGCCTTGAAACCCGCGCCATTGCACGCAAATTGCTGGCATCTCCCTGTTCAGGCGCTAGCAATGCAAACAACAAATCCACAGGTTTTCCATCCGCAGAGTCAAACTCTACGGGGGTGTGCAGCCGCACGAATATCGCTGTTAGCTCTGTAAGTTGCTTAAATCGCGCATGAGGATATGCAACGCCTTTACCAACTCCTGTAGAGCCTAAACGCTCCCGTTCGATTAGCGCCGTAAGAACATCACGCTCATTAATGCCAATAGTGTCATGCGCACGTTTGGCAATTTCTTGCAAAACCTGTCGTTTATTCAGGGCAGAGCAACGAACAATCACTCCCTCCGGCGACAATATTGAGGCAATGTCCATCATACCGCAGTGACTTCTATAGATTAAATCTTAGCGGCAAAATGCCATTAGGCCGCTGCTTCCTGTTGTGCAGGATCAACCCATGAAATATTACCATCGGTACGGCGATATACCGTGTTCAGGCGACCGTTAGCTTTGTTATAAAACATCAATGCGGGCAAATCCGCCAAGTCCATACGCATCACCGCTTCGCTTACCGTCAATGTTTCCATGCTGGTGGCTTTTTCTGCGATAATCAACGGCGCTTCTTCGTTGGATTCTTCTTCCTCGTTGCGCGAAGCCAGCACATATTTTGTTGCGCGGCTCTCTGCTTCGCCCATGTTGACAGGCTCATGACGCTCGCTCTTGTGGTGATCGGTCAGGCGGCGTTTATAACGACGTAACTGCTTTTCGATTTTTTCCGCCGCACCATCAAAGGCTGTATGCGCATCTACAGCATCTGCACGACCTTTTACTATCAGGTGCGAGTGTGTTCCGGTGTTAAGCACGATATCGGCACGAAACTGGTGCGCTTCGCGGGAAATCACCACATCGCACTGCGTGACACGGTCGAGATATTTGGGAATATTTTCCGAAAGGCGTTCTTCTACATGGGTTCGCAATGATTCGCCCACATCAACCTGTTTACCAGATACTTTAATTTGCATAATGCTATCCTTGTCGTTTCTCGCATAAGAAGATTCACACTATAGCAGACAACTTTATGGATGCCATAGTTTGATTGATGAATTATATAAATTTCATAACAACTTTACACGAATTGCTAAATGAGAAGCAAGTCTTCTGAGACTACATAATGACAGTAGCATATTCGGTATCAAAAAGCTGTTAAAAACAGCTTCCAGGCAAGTGTGTTACCGCAGCCAAACTTAAAACTTAGGTAGCTTGACACCCAATGCCCGTGATAGGTTTTCTGCCTCACCATAATAGGCAACGCGGCGCAAGAATCGTGGCATAATTCCTGTCCAGCGGAATTGACCGCGCAGCTTGCCATCTTTGTCTTCACCATCGATGGCAAAAACAAATAAATCCTGCATAGTAATGATATCTCCTTCCATACCCACAATTTCGCATACATGGGTAATGCGGCGATGACCATCCCGCATGCGGCTGATTTGCACAATAATGTTAATTGCCGATGCAATCTGATAGCGGATAGAAGAATGAGGAATATTCAGATTCGCCATAGAAACCATGTTTTCCAAGCGGCTTAATGCATCTCTTGGGTGGTTGGCGTGAATGGTAGTAAGCGAGCCTTCATGGCCGGTGTTCATGGCCTGCATCATATCAAATGCTTCAGCGCCACGCACCTCCCCCACCAGAATCCTATCCGGACGCATCCGTAGTGAGTTTTTCACCAAGTCCCGCATCGTTACCTCTTCGCGCAATGCCGCGCCAGAAGAAATTGGCTTGGTTTCCAGTCGAACTACATGGGGCTGCTGTAGTTGCAACTCTGCTGCATCCTCAATGGTTACAACACGTTCATTATGATCAATTGATTGAGAAATTGCGTTCAGCATCGTTGTTTTACCCGATCCTGTTCCACCAGAAATCACAATATTAAGTCGCACTTTACCGCAGATACGCAAAAAATCTGCCAATTGAGGCGACACATTCTGATTCTCGCGCATAACATCAAGGGTAATTTTCTTTTTAGCAAACTTACGAATGGATATTGAGGTTCCATCTACGGCCAGTGGGGGTGCAATAATATTTACGCGGCTACCATCCAACAAACGGGCATCTATTAATGGTCGTCTGCGATCTACTTTTCGGCCCAATGTGCGCACAATTTTATTGGCCACATCCATCACCGCCGCTTCATCTGGATATGTCAGATCAGTAGGCTCTAGCTTGCCTTGGCGCTCTACATATATTTGTCCGTGGCCATTAATAAGAATGTCATTAACATCGTCGTCTTCCAGCAAAACATTAATAGCTCCAAGGTCAGACAACTCACGTAGCAATTCAGGGGTTAGCTCCTCTTCGACCGCCCGCTCTGCTGCCACTGCCGGACGCGGAGCACTTGCTGATGGTGCAGCGGTTGATGCACGCTCCTCCAGCATTTTGGTAAATCTGTCCATGCCTGCATAAAATGCCGCAAATGGGTCATTGGAGGCTTGCGTAGGCTGCACAGCTATCTGAGGCTCCTGTGTCGTAGCAGAGTCAGTATTGTTTTCCGCGTCTTCTACCAAATGCATAATCATTTGCTGCACTTCGGCGGGAGTTTGGTACACCATTGCTTCAAGCTCTTGTTCGCTGTAACAATGCAGCACCACTGCTTCAACAGCGCGTACAGTTTCCTGACGTGGCACATCTTTAATCACACCTAATTCGCCAAATAAATGCCCGGTGCCAAAGATTTTTTTTGTACCCTGAGCATCCGCAATTTCGACTTGCCCTTGCTGCACCACATAGGCAACGTCGCTTGCATCACCAGCAGAATAGATGATGTCACCGCTTTGATACTGTCTACTGCTCATGCTTAAAATCCTTATATATGGGAAGGCTATATGGGATGGGAAGGCTATATGGGAAGGCTATATGGGTTAGACAAGCCGCTTTTTGTAGCGGCGGCGGGCGGGGGACGACGGAATTTCCATTGCCTCCCGATATTTTGCAACGGTTCGCCTAGCAATATCAATACCTTTTTCCTGAAGCTGCTCTGCTATGGCATCATCCGAAAGAATTTTCTTAGGGTTCTCGTTATCGATCATCTCTTTTATATAATATTTCACCGTCTCGCTAGAATGGGCATCGCCGCCCTGACTGCTGCCGACCGAAGAGGAAAAGAAATACTTCAATTCGTAAATAGCCGTTCCGGTAGAAATATATTTTTGGGTGGTGACGCGACTAACCGTACTTTCATGCATATCGACCGCCTCTGATATATCGCGCAATGTAAGGGGCTTAAAAAAACGCACCCCTTTACGAAAAAAGGCATCCTGCTGGCGCACAATCTCGGTACTAACCTTAAGTATCGTCTGCGCTCGTTGGTCTAACGCCTTTGTAAGCCAATTTGCATGCGCCAATTGTTCGGATAAATATTTCTTATCTTCTTTGCGACGTGCCGTTTCGGAAATACGCGAATAATACTGGCGATTCACTAAAACTTTAGGCAGCGCATCGCTATTCAGCTCTACTTGCCAGCCGCTATCGGGAGCTTTACGCAAAAACACATCAGGAATCACCGCCTGCACAATATCGCTACCAAAGCGGTAGCCTGGTTTTGGATTAAGCGCACGTATTTCCTGGCACATAAGTACAATGTCATCTTCTTCCAAATGACACAAATGCGCGAGTTTCTGTAAGTCGCCTTCAGCCATCACATCAAGATGCTTCACTAAAACTTCCATAGCAGGATCAAAACGATCTTTTTCACGCAGCTGAATAGCCAGACATTCACTCAGACTTCTGGCGCCAACACCCACAGGATCAAAACGCTGTAGCTGCTCCAACGTGCGCTCAACTTCATTTTTATCGCAGCCTAATGTTTCGCATATACTTGAGATATCTTCGGGCAGATAGCCGCGCTCATCAATTAAATCTATCAAATGCAACCCTATAATACGCTGCACCGGATCTATGATTTCAATATGTAGCTGTTCGCGCAAGTGGTCTTGTAAACTGGGTGCTTCTGTAATATTTACGGTATAGTCACGCCCTGCGCCTGTACCTTCATTGTCATGACGCAAACCACGGGATTGTGCGGAAGCGGTGGGATTAAAGTCGCCGCCCTCGCTATTTTCCAAAAATGCATCTTGAGGATTGTCCAGCGCATTAGTGGTATCTTCATCCCACGATTTATGGCTCTCGCCGTATTCCACCACATCTTCGGTTTTTGATTGCGCTTCGCGGGGGGGTGCTTCTGCGGGCAATTCTTCACCATAGTTGTCACCCCCGTCATCGCGTCCCAACAGAGGGTTTTGTTCTATTTCGGTGGCAACAAATTCTGATAATTCGAGAGCAGAAAGCTGCAACAGTTTTATGGACTGCTGAAGCTGGGTTGTCATTACCAGATTCTGACTTTGCCGTAACTCTAAGCGGGGGCCAATTGCCATGATTCTTGTAATATTCTCCCTTTAGAACAATGGGAATAACGCGGAGGGATTAAAGGCTGAAACGCTCTCCTAAGTATACACGGCGAACATCTGCATTATCAACTATTTCGGCAGGCGTACCTTCCATGAGCACACGGCCATCATGAATGATATAGGCGCGATCAATAACTTCCAGCGTTTCGCGCACATTATGGTCGGTAATCAGCACGCCAATGCCCCGGTCTTTCAGGTGCATCACCAATTCCCGTATTTCTGAAACTGCAATGGGGTCAATACCAGCCAACGGCTCATCTAATAATATAAATGAGGGGCGCGAAGCCAGTGCGCGGGCGATTTCCACACGGCGGCGCTCACCACCAGAAAGCGCTATTGCCGGAGCATGGCGCAAATGGCTGATAGAAAACTCACCCAATAATTCTTCAAGCATAAGCTGGCGCTGCTCTTGCACAGGCTCACTCACCTCCAGAACTGCCATAATATTTTGCTCCACCGACATACCTCTAAAAATCGAGGCCTCTTGTGGTAAGTATCCAACACCAAGTCGCGCACGGCGATACATTGGCAAACGGGTAATTTCGCTGCCCTCTAATGAGATCATACCATAATCAGGGCGAATAAGGCCGGTAATCATATAAAAACAGGTAGTCTTACCTGCACCGTTGGGGCCAAGCAAACCTACTGCTTCACCACGATGCACCTGCATACTTACATCACGCACTACAGGGCGGTTTCCATAACTTTTGCCGAGTTTATGAATTTGCAGCCCTTTATTAGCCGCAACTAATCGTGGACCAGAGTCGGAAACAGACGGCTTATCAGATTCCATTGAAGCAGATAACGCAGCATTTTTCTTACTGAACAATTGACTGATCACCTATATTTCCTGATAGCAACTGATTGAATTAAAAAACTATTCATTCGTATTCCCTGGCACAAACAGACCGCGCACTCTACCTTTTTTGCCGCCTTGCTGATTCCCATCAGGACTCTTTGTGGTGACACCAGCGCCCACGATCTGACTTTTGCCTGTGATGAGATCATACTCTAAAACCTCACCTTTTACAACATTTTCGCCGCGTGTCAGAACAACATCATTTTTTAAAATCAATTTGTTGTCATCTACGTTATACACACCCGATTTACTACGGGCGGTTTCGCTGGTATTGGTCATGAACACATTACCAATCACTTCTATGCTAGAGATGGCCTGAGCATCGCCTTTTTGCTGGTCACCAGTGCGATAAAATACTTTCATTCGATTTGCGGTAATACGCATTTTTCCCTGTATCGCAACAACATTTCCGATAAACTCAGCTTGCTGTTCTTTTTGCATCACTTCGAGGCTATCAGCAGTAATTTCGATGGGTTTTTTCGCATCCAGTGTCACGCCCTGCGCAAATACAGGAGACAGCATTGCGCCTGCCAATAACATGGCGGTAACAGCTAATAAGATAATATGTGATTTCATCGTGGTTTCCATAACAACTATATGCGGCTTTTATTATACGTTTTGTTTCGACTAGACCCCTGCAATTATTTACGCTGAGGAATCAAAGTGACTTTTACTTTCGGTGTAAATTTTATCTGCCCGGCGCTATTATCTACCGAAAAACCCGCAGCAGAAATTGTGCCGAGTGGCCCTTGCCCGTCTACTTGTTGATTTCCGGTAGCATTAGTCGTTTCAAGATTAATAAATACATTACTGGTGCGCATTTCGTAACCGGAGTTATGAAATACCTGCACTTTTTTTGGCAGCAGCAAAGTGTTCGCTTCCGCATCAAACATACCCTCATCGCCAATAAACGCAAGCCACGAGCCGCCAGACAAAGCAATATCCGCCTCTATATCCGAAAGCTTAATGCGGCCATCACTTTGTCGTTCTGCCATTTGCGCGGTAACGGTATAGGGTCTGTTGTTTTTATCCATGCCCTGCAAGCGTGGCTTACTCATACGCGGTGTAATAAACTCACCGGTTTCGGCATTGGTAAACACCAATCGCGCCCCGCTGTCATTTTCATGCAGCACTGGCACCAAAAACACCATAAGAATTAATAATGCTGCCACGCCAATCAGCGCATATTTACTGGTTTGCACAATAGAGCTGTGACGGGTAAGCCGTTGCAATTGATGCGCCGTATCACGTGGTGTCCATTTCATGGCGCGTTACTTTGCTTTCCCTATCGTATTCCAGCGCGAAGGCAATCATGTATATGCACGATTCCAACAGGTTTTTTATTGTCGTCCACTACAAACAGACAGGTTATAGATTTGCTGTTCATTATTTGCAGTGCCTCAGTGGCAAGTGTGTTTGGCGTTGTAACCACCGGATTGGGGGTCATTACTTCGCGTGCTGTTAACGACATGAGTGCGTCACTTAGATGACGGCGCAAATCGCCATCTGTCACCACACCGATAAGTGTATTGTTTTCAATCACGCCGGCGCAGCCAAAGCGCTTTGCTGTCATGGTAATCAAGACTTCGCTCATAGCGGCTTGCGGTGCGGTCAGCGGCATTTCTTCATGTTTGTGCATGAGGCTGGAAACGCGGGTAAATGCCTGCCCCAACTTACCGCCAGGGTGGTATACGTGAAATTCTTCCGGTGTGAATCCTCTACGCTGCAAAAGCGCAATTGCCATAGCATCCCCCAGCGCCATCATCATAGTTGTAGATGTGGTTGGCGCACCCGTAGGCGACGCTTCAGCAGTGGCGGGTAGCACCAATGCTACTGTCGCCTCCTCTACCAATGTAGATGAAGCACGACGCACCACACCAATCAACGGAATACTAAATCGCGAGCAATATGCAATCATATCACCCAATTCGGTGGTTTCGCCCGAATTTGAAAGCAGCATCACACAGTCTTGCTGCGTAATCATACCCAAATCGCCATGGCTTGCTTCACCCGGATGCACAAAATAAGAGGGAGTGCCTGTAGAGGCCATAGTAGCAGCGATTTTACGCGCTACATGCCCACTTTTTCCCATGCCACTGATAATAAGCCGTCCCTGTGTTGCCGCCACCAAATCTACCGCAGCAATAAATTCCTTACCCAAATAGCTGTTCAGTGCCTGCAGGCCTTCAATTTCATGTTGCAGCACATAACGTGCGCTTACAATATCAGACTGTTCTTCGGTCATGGGCTCAATGGTAGATTGTGTCATAATTTTAATGGGAAAAAATATCGGTTTCGGGCCAGCCTTCTAAATCCAATGCGCAGCGGGTAGGAATAAATGCGAAACATTCTTTTGCCAAATTCGTACGCCCTTCCCGCTCAAGCATCACATTAAGTTTGTCGCGCAAGCCATGCAGATACAACACATCAGAGGCTGCATAATTTATCTGCTCCGGCGTCAGTTCATCTGCGCCCCAATCCGAAGATTGCTGTTGTTTTGAGATATCCTGCGACAGCAACTCGCGGCACAAGTCTCGAAAGCCATGGCGATCGGTATAGGTGCGGCAAAGTTTAGATGCTATTTTTGTACAATAAATTGGCGCAACCTCCGCTTGTAAATAAAACCATAAAATCGCCACATCAAACCGTGCAAAATGAAATATTTTAGTACGCGATGTATCTTCAAGCAGCGCTTTAAGGCGGGGAGCTGCGAAAGTTTCGGGATCGATTTGCACCAGATGTGCATCGCCTTTTCCATCAGATATTTGCACGACACATAAACGATCGCGTTGGTTAATCAGCCCCATGGCCTCTGTATCCACCGCCAAATCGCCTTCAAAAACCACATCGGCAGGTAAATCGCCTTTATGCACAAAATTAGTGATAGCACTGACTCCTAAAAAAGTTTCTTTGCTATTAATGCCATAAGTAATGCATGTGTCAAGAAAGCGTCCGGTGTATTTACATAGAAAATGCAGTGGTGATTTAAGCAAATACAGCTTCTTTACAAGAAATATTGCATATTGCTTTCTTTAAATTTTAATTTTTGGGCTGACAAATTATGGCAAATATTACCTTTAACACTGGGCTTAATCTGAACACCCAAACTAATTTTTATGATTTTTTAAGTGATGATCTGGTATCGGTGACTACCACCCGCGTAGTGTATAATCTACCATTCGGTGGGTCGCAGATTTATACAGGGTTTTTTGATGTGGATTTTAGGGGCAACATTTCGCCCAACAGTCAAATTACCGCCATAGATACCTTGGGCGCGAACAACACCGCAACCATAAGCATTACCGGATTACAATTGCCCGTTTCCACCTACGAAAACTTCGTTAATAGCAACACCATAACCGGCGCTAATAACGTCGCTCAGCTACGCGAATTTATTTTAAGTGGGGATGATAACGTTACCGGAAGCAATGGAAATGACAGCGCCATATTATTCACTGGCAACGATATATTTATTGGCTTTGATGGCAACGATTTTGTAAACGGCCATTTTGGCAATGACACCTTGAACGGTCACTCTGGCAATGACACCGTCCGTGGCGGAGCCGATAATGATATTGTGCGCGGCGGAGCCGGAGATGATGTAATTCTTGGCGATAAGGGCAATGATACTATTTTGGGTGATAAGGGTGATGACACCCTATTTGGTGGTGAAGGAGCTGATACATTCATCTTTAAACGCGATAGCGGATCAGACGTTATTGTAGATTTCGATGCAAGTGATCGCCTGATCATTTATTCCCGCGCCGGACTTACCAACATCAACGATTTTGATATCTCTGTTTCCGATGGCAATAGCGTTATCGACATGCGCTTTGGCGAAGATATTACCTTACTTAACTACGACAGTCTAACTACTGCCGATATAACGCTGGTAGCATAAGACGCGTGTTAACAACTAATTCAGGACGCGAGGGGTTGCCCAACCAGCCCCTCGCGCCTTGAATATATATCTATCACAACCCTGATAATTTAGTCATAGCCTTGACTTCTGCCTATCAACCTATATAAACGCGCTTTACTCAAAGCGCCATATTCCTTTAGCAACGCCTTATAGCGCTGCATATTAGATAATATGTGCATAACTTCCCATATGAGGCAGGCATGACATTGTCGAAATTGCAGGCAGAATGGTTTGGTAATATCCGTGGCGATTTGCTGGCGGGCATGGTGGTTGCACTAGCGTTGAGACGCGAGGCTATTGCATTTTCTATCATTGCAGGGGTAGACCCCAAAGTGGGGCTTTACGCTTCGTTTTGCATCGCGGTGGTGATTGCGTTTGTAGGCGGCAGACCTGGAATGATTTCCGCTGCAACTGGCGCGATGGCGCTGGTGATGGTGTTGCTTGTCAAAGAGCACGGCCTTCAATACCTTTTGGCCGCCACTGTATTAACGGGCATCATACAAATACTTGCGGGTATTTTTCGCTTAGGTGCATTGTTGCGTTTTGTATCCAAATCTGTAATGACAGGCTTTGTAAACGCGCTTGCTATATTGATTTTTATGGCACAGCTACCAGAATTCAACAATGCCGGATGGCAAATGTATGCAATGGTGGCCGCAGGATTGGCGATTATTTATCTTTTTCCTTACATTACACGTGCTGTGCCTTCACCGCTGGTGGCTATTGTGGTGCTGACAGGATTCAGCATACTCATGGGATTAGACATTCGTACCGTGGGTGATATGGGGCAACTTCCAGATACCTTTCCGCTATTTCTTATTCCAGATATTCCACTCAACTGGCAAACACTTCAGATTATCCTTCCCTATTCTATCACCTTAGCGGCTGTAGGCTTGTTGGAGTCGCTGATGACAGCGGTAATTGTAGATGATCTTACGGATACACCCAGCCAAAAAAACCGCGAATGCGCCGGTCAGGGCATTGCCAATATAATTGCCGGATTTTTTGGTGGCATGGCCGGTTGCGCCATGATCGGACAATCGGTTATCAATGTTAAATCTGGTGGGCGCGGTAGGCTTTCAACCTTTTTCGCCGGCAGCTTTCTACTGTTTTTAATATTAGTGTTAAGTGATTGGGTACAGCAGATTCCTATGGCAGCGCTGGTAGCGGTGATGATTATGGTTTCCATTGGTACATTTAGCTGGAGTTCGGTCAAAAATCTTACCACCCACCCTAAATCTTCCAGCCTTGTTATGATTTCCACCGTTGCTGTGGTGGTCTTAACTCATGATTTAGCCAAAGGCGTTTTTGTGGGCGTGTTAATGAGCGCGCTATTCTTCGCTCGCAAAGTATCGCATTTGCTCGAAATAACATCCGATTTATCTGCCGACAAAAACCACCGTACATATCGTGTATATGGTCAGGTCTTTTTTGCTTCCGCTGATAATTTTACCGCAGCATTCGACTTTAAAGAGGTCATCGAAAAAGTGACAATCAATCTATACGAAGCGCATTTCTGGGATCTTTCAGCAGTTGCAGCACTGGATAAAGTAGTACTGAAATTTCGACGCGAGGGCGCTGAGGTAGAACTATTAGGACTAAACGAAGCCAGCGCCACAATTGTTGAAAAACTTGGCATACATGATAAGCCTGAAGCGTTAGACTTAATGCTCAAACACTAAAAGCAATAAACAATAAGGAATACCTCATGGGCAAAATTATCGCATGTATTGATGGCTCCGCATATGCAGATTCGGTGTGCAATCTCACAGCATGGGTGGCAAAACGCCTTGAAAAGCCTGTGGATCTGTTGCATGTGGTCGCACCTCATGCCGACCTGACTAATAAACAGGATCTAAGCGGACAAATTGGCTTAGGCGCAAAAAGCGAGCTTATGGAAGCGCTGACAGGTATAGACGAACAACATGGAAAACTTGAGCTTAAAAAAGGCCAGTTAATGCTGGCACATGCACAAGAACAGCTCTCTGCGCTGAATGTAAAAAATGTTGAAATGCTACACCGCCGTGGCTATCTGGTAGAAACCGTAACCCAGATGGAGCAACAAGCCGAATGTATCATTATGGGCAAACGCGGTGAACACGCCAACACAGCACCCACACATTTAGGCTCATCGCTGGAGCGCATTGCACGTTCTATTCACAAGCCGTTACTTATTGCCACTCAAAACATTCCTAATGTTGAACGCTTTTTAATTGCCTATGATGGAAGCGCAAGCGCAAAAAAAGCGATAGATTATATTTGCCTAAGCCCCTTATTGCGTGATTTAGAATGCCATATATTAAAAATTGGTGAGCAAAATGCTGAAGCTCAGACGATTATAGACAGCGCAACCACCCAACTCTCCAACGCCGGATTTACGGTACATGCCGCTATTAAGCAAGGTAAACCGCTTGAAGCACTCGTTGCAGAATACATCGAGCAGCAGAAAATTGATTTATTGGTGGCTGGTGCGTATGGTCACACCAAAATCCGTAGCCTAATTTTAGGCAGCACCACATCTGCTCTTATAAGAAAGTCTGAAGTACCCGTATTACTTATTCGTTAAATCCTGGCCTTTACATGTATTTTACTATTTAGGCAATAACTCAGCATGGTAATGCCCAGCCAAACCCGCTTTAATGAACTCATAACCCATCCCAACACAGGAGAAGATTATGAGTATTTATAGCTACTTGAAAAAAGATCATGATGAAGTGAAGTCTTTATTTAATGAAATAGAGCAATTAGGAGCAGAATCATCAGAAAAACGCACCTCACTTTTTAATCAAGTAAAGAAAAAGCTGATTCTTCATAGCAAAGCCGAAGAAAAAGTATTTTATAACCCCCTCAAAAAATATGCTGAAGCCAAAGATGAGGTGGAACACGGCGAAGAAGAGCATACCGAAGCAGAACAATTGCTTGAAGAACTTACTGACCCTACCCTATCTGGTGCAGCATGGGCGCAAAAATTCAAAAAACTTAAAGAAGAAGTGGAGCATCATATTAAAGAGGAAGAAGAAGATATTTTCACCATCGCCCGCCGCTTGCTAAGCGAAGAAACAGCGCGTCAAATGGAAGAAGACATGAAGCGCCTGAAAAGCGAAATTGATCAAAAACGCAAAATCGAACCACGTCAAGCAGCCTAATCACACGTCATTTCAGATAATGCGCAAAGCCAGTACTGCTTTGCGCATTTCTGCGTTTGCAGTTGAAATCAAATTACAATTAAGTGCTGCGTATAAGTTGCCTTTAGGCATTAGCCAGCATGCTGAGTTCGATTATATGCGCTACAATCAAGGCCATTTCTGCCAGCTCGTTCGCTTGCTGCGGATCAAATTCATTATTTGCTTTATCATCTACCAAGCATAATGTGCCTATTATTATTCCTGCTGGCATAATAATAGGCGCACCTGCGTAAAACCTAATATTAGGGGCATTAATAACATAGCGATTATGTTCAAAACGTGAATCTTTGCTCGCATCGGGAATAATGGTTACAAACTCATCCATAATTGTGTGAGTACACATTGAATCGTCGCGGGATGTTTCAGTAAGCGTAACTCCACACTTCGCTTTGAACCACTGGCGATCCTTGTCGATCAGATTAATGATAGCAATGGGGACATTAAAATGAGATTTTGCTAATCCTACAATGGCGTTAAATACATCTTCTTCTGGTGTATCCAATAGATGAGTTTTGCGTAAATATTCTACTCTTTCATCGTCATTTTCAGGAATTGGATAGACCGCCATAATATCTCTTATTCAATAAATTATTGTGTTATCTTCAGTTTACTAACGTTGAAGTTTTAATTTGAAGCTTATAACCATTTGCTATCTGGTAAATTAGCTTAAGCCAAGCACAATTGAAAATCTTAGGATAAACAACAAAACGCATTTAAGTAAATTAGATGGTTCTATGTTTAAAGATTGTGCAAATGGTGCCCAGGAAGGGAATCGAACCCCCACATCCTTGCGAATACATGCACCTGAAGCATGCGCGTCTACCAATTCCGCCACCTGGGCTTTGATGGGTTTATATCGCCAAGCCATAAGGTTGTCAACGCCTTCTGCTTGTCGAAAAGCTGCATAGTCGCTATAGTGCGTTGATCTGAATTTAAACTCAAGCATTATCAAGAGTATTTATGTCGCTGAAACAACAAGTTGTAACAGTAGTGGGCGGAACGGGATTTTTGGGCCGCTATGTCGTGCGCGAGCTTACCAAAGCAGGATTCACGGTACGCGTCATTTCACGCCGCCCCGAAGCCGCATTACACTTAAAAACTGCTGGCCATGTAGGACAAGTGGTTTTGCAAAAAGGTGATATTACCCGTTCCGAAACTATGGAAGGCAAGCTTGATAACTCCTATGCAGTTGTTAATTTAGTGGGCGCACTCTATGAGCGTGGCC
>JAKUPQ010000044.1 GCA_022450665.1 Alphaproteobacteria bacterium
GTGCAATGGATGGTGCCAATAAATTTGTACGTGGTGATGCCATTGCAGGGCTCTTAATTACCTTCATTAATTTTATTGGCGGTATCATTATTGGCGTTGTGCAAAAAGACATGAGTTTTAGTGATGCTGCAAGCACATACACCATGCTGACGGTAGGCGATGGCTTGGTAAGTCAGATTCCTGCCCTCATAGTTTCTGTAGCGGCAGGTTTGCTTGTGACAAAAGCCGGCTCTGTTGGTTCTGCCGACAAAGCCGTAATCAGCCAGTTGGGCGCACATCCGCAAGCAATGGGTTTGGTGAGTGTGGTGCTAATGTCGATGGCTTTGCTTCCTGGCATTCCGTTTGGCCCTTTTGCATTGCTTTCTATGATTTGTGGTGGGGTTGCATGGTTAAGCTTCGTGCGCAGTAAAGTGAAGAAGGAAGCTGTAAAACAAGCCGCTGCCGACAAACAATTGCTAGAAGGCCCCGAAGCCAAGCCCGCCGAAGAAGACATGGCCGAAACCCTGCAAATTGATTCGCTACGGCTGGAGCTTGGCTACGGATTGTTACCTTTAATCAATTATCAAAAAGGGCACCGTCTGACAGATCAAATCAAAGCCCTTCGTAAGCAAGTAGCGCGGGATTTGGGTTTTGTAATTCCACCGGTGCGTATTCAGGATAATATGCAGCTTCCGGCAAATACGTATGTGGTGCGCGTTAAAGAAGTAGAGGCTGGGCGCGGAGAAATTCGCCCTGATATGCTGCTGATAATGGATCCGAGCGGCGGAAAAATAGGTATTCCCGGGGAAGAGACTACCGAACCCACCTTCGGTCTGCCAGCTATGTGGGTAAGCGATTCATATCGCGAAGAAGCATTGTTCAAGAATTATACGGTCGTTGATCCGCCCACCGTGGTGACAACGCATTTAACCGAACTGGTTAAAGAAAATATGTCGGACCTGCTTTCTTATGCAGAAACGCAAAAACTTTTGGACGATATTGGCAAAGAACATCAAAAGCTCGTAGCTGATGTGATACCTGGGCAACTTTCTGTCAGCGGTATGCAGCGAATTTTGCAAAACCTGTTGCAAGAAATGATCTCGATACGCGATATGCCAGCTATATTAGAAGCCATTGCAGAATCATCGCGCATAACCAGCAACCTAACAATGATTTCTGAACATGTTCGTATGCGGTTGGCGCGGCAAATCAGCTATGCTTATACCAACGAAGATGGCTATATTCCTATTGTTGCATTATCACCTGCATGGGAGCAGGCATTTGCCGAAGCGCTTGGTGGCTCAGGAGAAGATCGTACATTGAGTATGCCACCAAGTAAAATTCAGGAATTTATTACCATCATCCGCAAACGGTTTGATCAGTTTGCCATGCAAGGCGAAATGCCAATATTACTCACCAGCCCAGGAATACGTCCCTATGTGCGCTCTGTGATAGAACGTTTCAGACCAACTACCGTGGTGTTATCGCAAAACGAAATTCACGCTAAAGCGCGGATTAAAACACTAGGGCAAATTTAATGCGGCTCCGAACCTTTACAGCGCCTGATATGCAACGCGCCATGGTGATGATTCGTGAAACCATGGGTGATGATGCGGTAATTATTTCCAGTACACGAGTGACGGGCGGCAAAAGTGTCAGCGTTACCGCTGCGCTAGAAGATACTACCGAGTTTATGGAAGAAGGTGAATATATCGCTGAAGCTGAACAAAGTGCAGAAGAAGAGAATCTGTTACAAGAGGAAGTCACTTTCCCTTCGGGCGGGCTTGGCCAATACCTTGCAGCAACTGCAAAAAGTAAGCAACTGGCGCAAACAGCGCTGGCAAATACTATGTCTGGCGCGGTTGTTTCAAAGGCAGTTAAATCGCCAATCATGTCGCATAACGCCATTATAAAAAATCCCGAATTAGCATATATTTTAAATGAGCTGGAGCAGGTGCTTACGTTCCATTCGCTGCCACAGGATTTAATGAGTGATATATTACACACAGCCAAAACACTCGATGCACAGCATTTGCGTACGGAAGATGGTATTCATAATGCGCTGATGCATATTCTGAAAGAGCGTTATCAGTTCAACCCTATAAAACTGGAGGAAAAGCCCTTTGGCAAGGCTGAGCGTGTTATGCTGGTAGGCCCTCCGGGTGTTGGAAAAACACTGGCCGTAGCAAAGCTTGTTGCCAATATGGTGGCAGATGAGCTGCCTGTTCATGTGGTCACTACCGATAATAAGCGAGCAGGAGGAGTAGAGCAACTGCGCGCATTTACGCATATTATGGGCATAGAAACCGATTTAGCCAGTAGCCGTGGCGAGTTGCGCAAACTTTTAAGCGAGTGCCCGGCCAGCGCTCCAATGGTGATAGATAGTTTTGGCACAAACCCCTATAGTTATGATGAGTTAAAAGAGCTGACAGATTTTGCTAACCTGCACGAGATAGAGCCTGTGCTGGTTTTGGCCGCAGGGGGCGATGCGCAAGAAGCCGCCGACATCGCTAAAGCATTTTGCTTTTTGGGTATTAAGCGCCTGCTGGTGTCACGAATTGATACCGCACGTCGCATGGGAGCAATTCTAAGTGCCGCAGAGCTATGCCAGTTGCAGCTTTGCAACCTCACGACTAATGCACAGGTGGCTGGCGGTCTGAGTGAATTCTCAGCCGAAACATTGACGAATGTGCTAATGCAGCACAAACGCGACCATTAAAGGGTTATGATTATGGAAGACACGGTGTCTACAAACAATAAAACAGCAAAAACACCTGCGCCTCTCGCTATGGCAGAGAATATTATCGCCGTGGCATCGGGGAAGGGTGGCGTAGGTAAAACTTGGCTATCTATTACACTCGCCCATCATGTAGCGCGCTCCGGGCGGCGGGTATTGTTATTCGATGGCGATATTGGACTGGCAAATATTGATGTGCAATTGGGCTTAACGCCCAAGAAAGATTTAGCGTCGGTGTTTGCTGGCAAAAATGCCCTTGCCGATGTGGTGATGTCGTATGAGAATGAAGGATTCGATATTATTGCGGGACGCAGTGGCTCTGGCGGTTTTGGTATGCTTTCCCATGCGCGGCTCGAAGATGTGAAGCGCCAGCTTTTGGAAATATCAAAACAATATGATCTGGTGATTTTGGATTTAGGCGCGGGCGTCGAACAACATGTGCGTTCGCTTTCGGCTATTGCATCACGTTGTTTAGTGGTGCTTACCGATGAGCCTACCTCTATGACTGATGCGTATGCCTTCATTAAGCTGTCCACCGCCAAAAATCCACAACAGCAAATTCAGGTGGTGATTAATCAGGCTACTACGCAAAAAGAAGGAGAGCGCACCTATGCTGCCATTAACAAAGCCTGCACCACCTTCTTAAAGTTTTCACCTCCATGCGCAGGAATTATTCGCCGTGACCCAAAAGTGAAAGATGCAATTCGTAGTCAAAAGCCCATTATCATTAAATCTCCCGGGGCAACAGCAGCAACTGATACGGCAGCACTTTCTGTTAAGCTAATGGTTAAAAGATAAGCAATAAGTTAATGATATATGGCTAATACACCACCAATATTGCCGCCGATTATGCCCGTATCCACCGCCCCCGCCGCTGTAACAGGGCAGCAAAATCCGCCGCCGCTTCCTCAACTGCCTGCGGGTACGGTTTTGCTTGGTGCTGTTACCGGAAAGGACAATAATGGCAATGCGATTATTAAAACCGAAGCGTTGCGTTTGGTGTTAAATACGCACTATCCACTAAAGAAAAATGCGCAAGTTGCAGTGCGCCTCGAATCGACACTTACCGCCACAATGGAAAAAACTACTCCACAGCATGTGCGTATTGTATCGGTGGATGGAAAAACGGCGCAGCCAGCGCCTGTTTCGGTTAGTGCATCAACTGTGGCAAAAACGCCAGCAAATACACCGCCAGCACCACCCAATAGCAGCCTGATAACCAATAGTGGCCTTGCAAAGCCTGTGGCTTTGCTGATGGATATAATGTCACGCCCTACGGCAGAAATTAAAGCCGATGCTAAAGCTCCGCCAGAAGCGCCGCGCAATACGGCGCGAGGTGTGGCAAGCGAGGTGAATATTTCACCTGCAAATACAAAAGCCACAGCAGTGTTGCTGCGGCCTGCCACTACGCAAAGCGCGGCGCAATTACTAACGCAATTATCGCAGCAGATCGCTTCGCCCACGCCAACAACACCGCAAACACTGCAAAGTGGTTTGCAGATGGATGTGCGCATTACAGCGGGACTTATAACTAGCACCGCACAAAGCAGCGCAAAGCCGGAATCTGTTGTTGCTCCAAGTTCTAGCACTAAAGTGCCAGTAGCTACGACTGCTACCATGAGTGGGCAAGTTAGCACTCCTCCAGCAGCTGGCTCTGCCGCACACATGCGTAGCGGCTATGCCAGCTATGCCAAGCAAGCGCCTAATCCACAAACTGCTACGGCACAGCCAACGCCACCTGCGCTATCTAATGCTTCACTAAATTCCACTGCAATACCTACAACGTCTTCCCCCTCATTGCCTGCTAGCGCAACGAGTGCAAGCACTACACCGGCGGACAGAACACCAGTAACGCCGCAGCAGCCATACGTTAGCACTAATGCATCACAGCAAAGCCCGCCTCCAGCTTCTGCACCCAATATTGCAACCAATAATATGATGCAGTCTTCCTCAGCCGCCACATCGGTGAATATTCCCAACTCACTTACCCCACAAAAAGTAGAGCAAATATTAACTCGCGCCGAAGCACAGCCATTACCTGCCGGAAATATGCATGCAGTAGTTATGGGTAAAGAGCCGGGCGGCGCGTTAATTGTGCAAACTCGCCTTGGTATGTTTAGTTTACCTGCAATACAAGCGGCTAACACTACCCCCGGATCGGTGATTAGCTGGCAGGTGCAAACGATACAAATGCCGGCTGCACCTGCACTGGGATTAACCCCAACTACAGGCTTGCTAGCCACAGCGGCCAGTATGACGAACGAATGGGCAGCGCTTGAAGAATTAACATCACTGCTACAATCCATGCAAACTACTATGGCTGCGCATAATTTGCAGCGTATCGTGCCGCATATAGGTTCTAACATGGGGGCGGGGTTAATGTTGTTTATCAATATGCTGCGCAAGGGGGATGTTACAGAATGGTTGGGTAGCGATTTGATAGAGCAACTGGAAATTATGGGTAAAGGCGAGTTAGTTCAGCGTTTAGGTGCTGATCTTGCTTCGGTGCGGAGCTTGTTTGTCGATCAGCCCCAAAATAACTGGCAAGCGTTGTTTTTTCCGGTGATGGTGGAAAACAAGTTGGAACACGCACAAATGTTTATTAAAGATAACGCGCAAGACAAGAAAAAAGGCGGTAGTGGTACACGTTTTATTGTGGAGTTGGATTTATCAAATCTGGGGCCGATGCAAATGGATGGCTTTATCAAAAAGCGCGAATCTGTTACGCAATTCGATTTGGTGCTGCGAACTCTTGTTGAGCTACCCGAAACCATCAAAACAGACATATCTGGCATATTTAATACTGCACAGCAGGTAACTGGCCTCGATGGCAGTTTAAATTTTCGACTAGTGCCAGAGTTTCCAGTGCATCCCCTTGAGGAAATGCAGGCAGAGCGTAACAAGTCCGGTGATAGCGGGTCTATTTTGGCTTAAAGCCCAAACCGCGCCCAAATGCCTCGTTCTTCCACAGTGCTGAGAGCATCCGAAACGATGTGATTTGCCGTAAATTTACTACTAAACAATCCTGCAATAAAAGATTTGCTGGGTTTAATGTAATGTAGTTTTACTTTATCGCCATATTTCTCACGCATAACACTGTCCACATCGCCCAAGCCATCTACCAGGCCCATTTCCATTGCTTGCTTGCCAGACCAGAATGCGCCACTGAACAACTCGTCGCTATCCGCATTCAGCCGTTTGCCACGTGCAAGCTTTACATGCTCTTTGAATGCTTCATGCACATCATGCTGAACGCTTAACAAGCGGTCGATATCCTCTTGTTTTTCCGGTTGAAACGGATCGAGCATAGCTTTGTTTTCGCCTTGGGTATAAATGCGGCGTTCAATGCCATGCTGCGCGATGAAATTGGTAAACCCAAACCCTGATGCAACCACGCCAATACTGCCTACAATCGAGGCGCGGTGTGCATATATTTCCTCGCCCATACATGCCAGCCAATAGCCACCCGAAGCGCAAACATCTTCGGCAAAACAAAAAATGGGAATATCTTTTTCGCGCGCCAAATGCTGAACGGCATCGTGAATCAATGCCGATTGCACCGGAGAGCCGCCCGGAGAGTTAATTACTACCGCCACAGCTTTGGCATCAATATTAAAGGCTTTTTCGATGATATCGCGCAATTCGTCAATGACCAAGCCTTTAGAGCGAAAACGTCCCGCACTGCCGATAACCCCCTTAAGGTGCAATACGGCTACTTTAGGGCTGGGGTTACGCAAAAAATCCAATGTGAGTAAGCGAATCGCGGGTTTGATGCATTTGCGTTTTACAGAGCTTAACATAGACTAAAATATCCTTATCGAGTGGGGTGTGGCATTTTATGGCGCATTTAAAGCACAAATGATGGGGGTAGCGCCATAATAATTATTTACACTTGAGGGGTAAGGCTTTACTAATCACGGCAGACCGCCGCCTTAACACAAGAAATATGGATTATGGCATCAGACCAAATCACATCGCCCAACGCCTCACTGCAACAAGGTGCTAAAACACGCGCCTCGCTGGAGCATTTGCGTGCGCTGGTCGCAGACGATTTACAAAAAGTCGATGCACTGATAATAGAGCGGGCGGAAAGTGATATTGCGCTCATTCCACAGCTTGCGCGTTATGTTATCGCTGCGGGTGGAAAACGCCTGCGCCCGGCCATGACACTGCTATGCGCCCGTATGTGCGGCCATGAGGGAAACCGTCATATTGCGCTTGCGGCTGCTGTTGAGTTTATTCACACTGCCACTTTACTACATGACGACGTAGTAGATGAAAGCACAATGCGTCGTGGTTTAGCTACCGCTAACGATGTGTGGGGCAATAAAGCCAGCGTGTTGGTAGGAGATTTCTTACTCAGCAAGGCGTTTCAGGTTATGGTGAGTGACGGATCGCTTGCGGTATTGGAAACCCTGTCAGATGCATCTGCAGTAATTGCGCAGGGCGAAGTGCTGCAGCTTTTGACCGCAAATGATGCGAATACCAGTGAAGCTCAGTATTTTGAAGTGATTACTTCTAAAACGGCGACTTTGTTTTCTGCCGCGTGTAAAATAGGTGCGGAAGTTTGTGAAACGCCGCAATATATCGAGCCGCTACGCCAGTTTGGCTTAAATTTAGGCATTGCATTTCAACTGGTAGATGATGCTTTAGATTATTCTTCGCAGCAGATGACATTGGGCAAAACTATTGGCGATGATTTGCGCGAAGGAAAAGTTACGTTTCCGGTAATTGTAGCGTATCAAAATGCTAGCGAGGATGAAAAGGTCTTCTGGCAACGAGTAATGCTGGCAGAAGATCAGCAGCCCGATGATTTGGAGCGGGCAATCGCGCTGATGCACAAACATGATGCATTGCAGGCAACCAATTTACGCGCCAAAAAATATTGCAACAACGCTCGCGAGGCATTGCAGATATTCCCAGAAAGCGCAGAAAAATCCGCATTATTAGAAACCGTTTCATTTTGCGTGGAAAGGCTATATTAATGGCAAAAGTTGCAGTGATTATGGGGAGTAAGTCGGATTGGGAAACCATGCAACATGCTGAATCCCAATTGACTGCATTTAATATTGAGGTGGATACACGTATCGTATCTGCCCACCGCACACCAAAACGTTTAGTAGAGTTTTCTGAATCGGCAGAAAAGTCCGGTTATACGGCCATTATTGCAGGTGCAGGGGGCGCTGCTCATTTGCCGGGTATGGTTGCTTCGCTCACCACCATTCCTGTATTGGGTGTGCCGGTGGAAAGTAAGGCGGTGAAAGGCTTGGATAGCTTACTATCCATTGTGCAGATGCCAGCGGGTGTGCCGGTGGCCACATTTGCCATAGGTAAGGCAGGCGCGGTTAATGCGGCGCTTTTTGCTGCGGCTATAGCGGCGGCACATGACTCTAATGTGGCTGAAGCATTGCAACAATTCCGCGAGCAACAAACCAGCAGCGTGGCGGAGCGCCCCTGACATGTCTCGCATAGATTCCGGTGCTACGATTGGAATTATTGGTGGCGGCCAATTAGGGCGTATGCTGGCCATTGCCGCTGCGCGACTGGGCTACCGCACCCATGTATTTACCCCAGAAACCGACAGCCCCGCGCAACAAGTCGCCTCGCAAACTACTATTGCTAATTATGACGATGTGGAGGCGCTAAAACAGTTTGCTCAATCCGTGGCGGTAATTACCTATGAGTTCGAGAATATTCCTCATGCCAGTCTGGCATTTTTAGAAAAGGCGAATCAAGTGTCGCCTAGCGCAGATATTTTGCGACTTTCGCAAAATCGTGGACGCGAAAAAGCGATGCTGAACAAAAACGGCATTGCAACCGCGCCTTATCGGGTGGTGACATCTCTCGATACTATGCAAGCTGCAGTGGAGGCGCTTGGCGTTCCGGGTGTGCTAAAAACTGCAGAAATGGGCTATGACGGCAAAGGGCAGATGCGCATAGATTCTGTAGAAGAGTGCGCTTCTGCATGGCAGCAATTGCAAAGCGATGAGGCAGTATATGAAGGATATATACGCTTTGAATGTGAAATTTCTGTAATTGTAGCGCGCAATGAAATGAGCGGGTGTGTGGCATATCCTCCGGTGCAGAATATTCACCAAAATCATATTCTTGATAGCACCATTGCGCCAGCTCCCATTGAAAAAGCTGTGCGTAAAGAAGCCATTGCTATCGCTAAGTCTTTGGCGGAAGCATTGAATCTATGCGGGATTTTGGCGGTGGAAATGTTTGTTACCCGTGATGGCAAAGTGCTGGTGAATGAACTTGCCCCGCGTCCACATAACTCAGGCCACTGGACAATTGATGCCTGTGTGACCAGCCAGTTTGAACAATCCATCCGCGCTATATGTGGTCTGCCATTAGGTTCGCCACGCCGGTTATATAATGCTGTGATGAAAAACCTCATCGGCAACGAAGTGCATCAGTGGTATGACTATTTGCAAGAGCCAAACACAAAGGTGCATCTTTATGGTAAAAAAGAAGTGCGCGAAGGCCGTAAAATGGGACATATCACCCGTTTAGGTAAAAAAGCAAAGCCGGCAAAATTTAAATGGAGCCTGTGATGAGTAAAAAAACTACACAACACAGTATAGAAAATAAAAAGCGCGAAGAAACCCGCGCCAAGCTTAAAAAGTTTTTGCAATCCGGAAATTCAGATGATGTGTCGTCGGTTCTGGTGCATACCTTAATGCATCATGCAGACAGCCTTGCAGAAGCGAAAGATCAATGCACGACCCCCCAAGATAACGTTGAAGACAGCACGAAAGATTAAAGGGATTTTACACAATCCAGCACATCTTGCGCGTGGCCGGAAACTTTCACTTTGTTCCAGATATGGCTAATTTTCCCATTCGTGTCGATCAGGAAGGTGCTGCGCTCTATACCCATGTATTTTTTACCATACATGCTTTTTTCCACCCATACTCCATAGCGCTCACATACTTCTGCATCATCGCTTAATAAAGCAAATGGCAAACAATGTTTTGCTTTAAATTTATCATGTTTTTTTACGCTATCTTTCGATACGCCCAAAATAACCGCATCGGAGGCAGCAAAGCTTTCATGCAGCTGTGCAAAATCCTGTGCTTCTACTGTACAGCCTGGAGTGTCATCTTTAGGATAGAAATACAGCACAATTTTTTTTCCGGCAAAGTCGGATAAACTCACCGTGTCACCGCCATCTGAAGGGAGGGTGAAATCCGGTGCAACACTGCCTTCGGATAAGACGCTGGCTTTAACGGCTGCGGCACTAGTCATGATTCATCTCCTGTAAATATATCCTTATATATGTTATATACCTTGTTTTCGGTTTTGATAAGCGTAGACTTTAGCAAAGAAAAATCTGTAAAACCTAATTGATCGGCCAGCAAGCTTGTTAGGCCTTCCGGAGCAGTGGCTTCATCGAGTGACCCATCGCTACATAAACGCAATAAATGCAATAAATGCAGCATGAGTTTATTGCCTTGCTTCAGAATCTCCGCCGTTTTCTTGTCCAAGATTCCCAGCAACTCCAGTTGAACAAATACCGCTTGTGAGCTTGGTGATAAAATTTCCGGGTAGCGGTTGCCATGTAGCAATTGAAAATATTGCGCAATAAAATCAATATCCATTAAACCACCACGGATATATTTAATGTTCCATGGGTTAGTGGTATGTAGGCCTTGCTCTACTTTTTGCCGCATGGCATGAACATCGGCGCGTATACGTTGGGCATCACGCGCACTAGTCAGCATGTTGTGAATAACATATTCAATGTCGGCTTTTAGTGCTGTAGGAGATATGATGGCGCGAGCGCGGGTTAATGCCATATATTCAAATGTCCATGCCGAGGTTTCGAAGTATTGGCTATAAGCTTCAAAACTAGCGGCGAGGGGGCCATCGCTTCCCAATGGGCGTAAACGTGTATCGATTTCATACAAGCGTCCTTCGCGATTAAGCGCAGTCAGCGCCCCCAAAAGCCGCTGGCAAAAGCGATTGAAATATACACTGGCCGTAAATGGGCGATTGCCATCGGATAGCTGATCGGGCGAGGGATTGCGATATATGAAAATCAAATCCAGATCGGAAGAAAATGTCAGTTCTTTTGCGCCAAGTTTTCCCAATGCAACAATGGCTAATTCGCTGCCTAAAATGGTGCCATAAATTTCGGAAAATTCGTTTTCAACCTGTTCGAGCACATTATTCAAAATAACTTCGGCTAATGCGCTTAAAAAATTACCTACCTGTTCGCAATCGGCAATTTTATTCATTAACTGAATACCGGCCTGAAAAGCTTTTTCGTTTTTAAACTGGGCAATAATATTCAAAAAATCTTCGAATTCACCTCGTGCTGCTAAGATACTTTGTAACTCGTTTTCAAGTGCGGTTTTATCGGGTAGAGGTTGATAAAATGCGCCTGTTAAAACGGCATCGAGCAAATAGCTGTTGCGGCTTAGAATTTCTGCCAAGCGTGGTGCAGAGCCCATAAGCATTGCAATCAAACGCAACAGTTGTGGATTATTGGCAAACAGAGAAAAAATTTGCACACCAGCCGGTAGTTTGGCCAGAAATTCATCAAATTTTAAAAACGCCACATCAGGATTAACAGTGCTGGCAAAAGCTTTGAGCAAATCAGGGGTTAATTCGGTCAATATCTCCCGCGCACGTTTGTTGCGGGTAGAGCGTCGGTGTCCTCTGTGCCAGTTTGCGACAATATCACATATGGTTTCGGCTTGCTTGAATCCCATACGGTGCAAGGTTTTAACAGTGCCAGGATCCAAATCGACGCCGGTAAAAGAAAGATTTCCCTCATTGCCAAGGGAATTATCCACGCCGTATAGCAGCACATAGTGTTTGCGTACATTATGCATGTGCATGAGTAATGCGGCCTCAAAGCTTTCTAAATCGCCAAAATCTGCAAATGCAGCAAAGTTGGTAAGGGCATCTTTTGCACTTGGTAAAGAATGACTTTGTTGATCACGTTGCATTTGCACTCTATGTTCCATGCGTCGCAAAAAGTGATAGCTATGCTGCATTTCTTCGGCGGCCGTGGAACTAATACGTTCTGCCTGTGCTAAGCGTGATAGCATTTCGCAGGTGCCGCGATGACGTAGGTTTGGAGTGCGCCCACCCCAAATTAATTGCTGCACCTGTACAAAAAATTCAATCTCACGTATACCGCCCGCTCCAAGCTTAAGGTTATGCCCCGCCACAGTAATTTCACCGCCGGTTTTGTAGTCTATTTGACGTTTGATCGAGTGAATATCTGCAATAGCAGCAAAATCCAGATTCCGTCGCCAGATAAAAGGTGTAAGCTCTTTTAAAAATGCCTCTGCCGCGTCTAAATCTCCTGCCACGGGGCGGGCTTTGATCATAGCCGCACGTTCCCAATTTTGGCCAACAGTCTCATAATAGGCCATTGCGGCATTGATGGATAACGCCGGAGGAGTGGAAGCAGGGTCGGGTCGTAAGCGAATATCGGTGCGGAATACATAGCCGTGGGAGGTGCGCTCTTGCATAATGCGCACTAGTTCACGAGTAATGCGATTAAAGCACTGCTGTGCAGTTTGCTTACCATCGTAGCGCACGTTATCCGAGTCATAGAGCAGAATAATATCAATGTCGCTGGAATAATTTAGCTCATATGCTCCCAACTTGCCCATGCCAAGCACAACTAAGCCACTATCGAGAGAGGGGTTTTCAGGATCTATGTGAAGCAACTCTTTGCGCTGTAGCGCGTTAAGTAACAAAAAATCAACTGCCAGTGAAAGGCATTTTTCTGCTGTAAGTGATAAAAAGCCCGTTACATCTTCCAGTTTCCACGCGCCACCCAAATCGGCAATAGCGGTAACTAATGCACATTGTGATTTGGCAATGCGCAGATGCTGCATCAGTTCATCAGTAGAGCTAATAGCCTTGGCGGGTTCATCGAGCCATTGGGTAATAGATGTGGTTGCCCAATCTAGCCCATAGTGGCAAATGGCGGCAAAAAAAGTAAAATGCTTATGCATTAGCTGGGAAAGATAAGGAGAATGTGTATATATTTTAACAAGTAATTCACGGCCTGCATCCGCTTCTGCAAATGCAATAACGGCATCTTTCAGCGCATCATCTTCGAGCCGCTGCAAACGTGTGTGGAATTCTTGCATAGAAATAGGCGTAGAAGCGCTGCTCATGCTTGCCATTGCAGGCAAGGTAATGCTATCAAGTAATAATGCTGTCGCGTGGCTGCTCATTTAAACTTTCCTTTAGCATCAGGTATAGCGTTGCTTCGTAAAATCACCAAGATTGTTTTTGCCTTTGCGGGCGCAATGCTGGCATTGGGGCTGGTGATTGTACTGTCGTTATCGGTTTGGGTGATGACAGGGCCAAAATCACTCACCAAGTTACTACCCTATATCGAATCTTCCTTAAATCCGCCTAAGTCGCCCTATGACGTATCTATAGACGATGCGGTCATTTATTGGGATGGCTGGTCAAAGCCGTTGGATTTTAGATTGCGTGGGGTAAGCCTCAAATCTATTCAAGCGCAAAACGAACTTATAAAGCTGAACGAAATTTCAGTGGGATTAGACCTTGCAAGTCTGTTGCGTTTCAATGTCGTTCCAAAAACCATTATTTTGCGTAATCCGCAGATGCGTTTTTTCCGTGATGATGATGGGGAATTCTACATTGGCATTGGTAGCGCGACAAATCAGCGTATACCTTTGACATATCTTCTTGCTAGCGCAGATGGCGGCGAGGATGCTAGCAAAGAAGATAATGCTTTAATCGGCAACATTCAATTAATTGCTATTGAGCATGCGCAGCTATTATTGGGTGCGCCAGATGCACCGGCACTATTTGATGCACAAGATGTAAATTTGCATATAAGCCGTGATAATAAAGCAATTAATGCGCAACTTAACATTGCAATGCACTATGGTGAAAAGCCTTCACAAATCAGCGGTAACCTTCGGCTAACCAATACACAGGATATGGTGGTGGCAAAAATGGAGCTACTGGACATTTCTCCGCATATGTTTGCCAGACTTGTGCCAGAGGTGCCAGAGCTTGCCACACTCAATATGCCTCTTAGCGGTTGGGCAGATGTGGCGGTAGATAATGCAGGCAATGTTACGGTTGTAGATTATAAGCTGCAAAGTACTGGCGGCGTATTTACACAGGAAAATTATTTTGCAGAGCCGCTTACTATTACCCACGGCATGTTTGAGGGGCAAATACGGGATAATTTTCAACAGTTTGTGGTAAATCAGGCATTAGTGAAATTTGGTGAATCTTCGTTGCGCGTTAATGGCCTTTTGCAAAAATATCCGCAGGGTTGGGCGTATGATGCCATTGCCGTGGCTGAGAAAATGCCTATTAATGATTTATATAAATACTGGCCACATAGTATTGCAAATACTTCTTATGATTGGGTAACCACACATATTCGTGATGGCATGGTGAGTAAGGCTGAAGCCCATGCCAAACTCACGCAAGAGCAAATAGGCGAGCCATTTCCCGAATCGGCGTTGGACGTAACAATTCTGGCGCAAAATGCCACAGTGGAGTATTTGCCCGAACATCCCAAAGTAAAAAACGTTGATGCTACTGTAGAATTTAACGGCAAAGGCATGTCTATCACGGCAAATAAGGGTAAAATGCTTGATGCGGCAGTGCTGAAAAAAGCATTGCTTAGCATTGATGACTTAAAAAGTCATAAACCACGTATGCATATCGAGCTGGATGTGGAAGCTCCAGCCAAAGATGTGGCCACCTATTTAGCTATACCACCCCTTGATTTTGCCGCACCATTAGGATTGGATGCCGCAACTATAGCAGGCAGTGCGGCGGCGAATATGCGCTTTGATTTTACTTTAAAAACGCGATTTAATGACAATTATAATCCTGATCTGGATTTTGCAATCAACGCCTTGGTTTCCGGTGGTGTGCAACCGGATTTTATGGGCGACATGAATTTAAGTGCAGCAAATGGCACATTGAATATTACGCAGGATATGCTGGATTATGCAGGTACAATGGCCATTTCAAATGCGCCGCTAAACATAGAATTAAGGCATTATTTCAAACCGGAAGATTTTCAATCAAAATACAGAACCAAATACCATGCTAAAGGGGTAATGGCAGTGCCGCAACTTGCAGCATTCGGAGTGCCGGAATTGCCGTTTATGGCCGGAAATGTAGGGCTGGATGTATATATACAACGTAACCCTACAAGCAGTAAAATTAATGGCGAAGCAGATATTACGCAAGTGGCAGCCAATATTCCTGAAATTGGATTGTCTAAGCAAAACGGCACTAAAGGGCGTATCTCATTTTAAGGTGAAATAGGCGGAGGCACGCTTGCTTTGAGCAGTTTTATTCTAGAGGGCGATGAAATCTATGCATCCGGTTCAGCTTTAGTAAGAGATGAGTTGTCAACCGTAGAAAACCTACGTTTTGACAGGTTAGAGTACGGTGATAACAATCTGGCAATGGTGTTGCAGAATATTGATGGCGGTTACCGCATTCGCGCCAAAGGCCCCTCACTGGATTTAAAACCATTATTTGATGAGGCACAAGAGAGTGATATTAGTAATGAAGCTGTTGATCTTGCTGCTGAAGCAGAAAAACCGCTTATACCATTTAATCTGGATTTTCATGGCGAATTTGATTGGGTGGTTATTGGAAAAGAAAGGGAGCTTCGTAAAGTAAATGCGCAGTTGCAATGCTCCCCCGAGTTATGCGAATCAGTTGATACACGCGGTGTCACCGGCCAGAGCAATGAATTCATTTATCAGATAAAGCGTATAGATGGCATACGTGAACTTAATTTTACCGCCCAAAATGCAGGCAGCTTTTTAAAAGCCATGGATTTATATGACAACATGGTAGGCGGCGCAATCACTGTACGTGGCAGGTTTAATGACAACTCTGCCGATAAACCATTTAATGGTAAAGTGGATGTTACAAAACACACTATCTCCAATGCGCCGATACTGGCAAAAATTGCTTCATTGTTGTCTGTAAGTGGTATTGGCGATGCGCTAAGCGGTAATGGAATCACATTTCAGCATATTGTAGCGCAGATTAATTATGCCAAAGGCGTGGCCAAAATCAAAGATGGCAAGGCCTATGGGCCAGCGCTTGGCATCACTGTAGAAGATGGATGGGTTGATACCAATGCCAAGCAGCTGTATCTCAATGGTACATTTGTGCCGTCTTATACGCTCAATACGGCGCTCGATAATATTCCTGTTATTGGCGAAGTGCTAACCGGTGGTAAAGGCGAGGGTGTATTTGCGGCAAATTACAAGGTTTCCGGCGAATATCCCGATAATGCAGAAGTAACTGTTAACCCGCTTACCATGCTTGCACCTGGATTTTTACGCAATATATTTGGTGGCAAAAGCAACAAGGTTGTCCCGCCAAGCGCAGAAAAGAAATCTGCTGTGCCTGCCGCAGCAATAGATAATAAGCAGAATTAACTCTCAGACGACTTTAATCAGCGCGTGTTTCTTTTTGCCTGCAGAGAGCTTTATATAGCTCTGATCGTTTAAATCGTTACGGTTAAGCATGAGTGAGCCGTCTTCAATTTTTACATCATTCACTTTTGCACCGCCGCCTTGAATCAGGCGCTTTGCTTCGCCATTGGTGCTTACCAAACCGGCGCGGCGTAAGGCTTCAATAACATTTATTCCGCTTTCAATTTCATTCGCTTCAAGTTGCAACTCTGGTAAATCTTCCCCAGCGGTACCTAGTTCGAAGGTTTTTTGTGCAGTTTGCGCGGCTTTTTGCGCGGCATCTTCTCCATGAAGCAGGGCGGTGGCACAGGTGGCTAAATGCTTCTTTGCCTCGTTTATTTCAGCGCCTTGCAATGCATCGTATTTTTCAATCTCTGTCATTGGCAGGTCAGTAAACCAACGCATGTATTTGCCCACCATGGCATCTTCGCTATTGCGCCAGAACTGCCAGTAATCATATGGGCTGAACATTTGTTCATCCAGCCAGATAGCACCGCCAGCAGTTTTACCCATTTTTTCTCCGGCGGCATTGGTAAATAGCGGCGTGGTCATGCCAAATAGTTCTTTGCTCTGAGCATTTTTTTCGGCCAATATTCGGCGATTTAGTTCCGTGCCGTTTACGATATTACCCCATTGATCCGACCCGCCAAATTGCACGCGAACGTCGCGGTGTGTGGATAAATGATAAAAATCATATCCTTGCAGAATCATGTAGTTGAATTCGAGGAATGATAGCGGTTGCTCCCGCTCTAGCCGCAACTTTACGCTATCCATTGTCAGCATGCGGTTAATTGAAAAGTGACGTCCAAAATCTCTTAGAAAGTTGATATATTGCAAGTTTTTGAGCCAGTCATCATTGTTCACCATTATGGCATCGGTTGCGCCATCGCCAAAGCGTAAAAATTTACTGAATACTTTTTGTATGCCCTGCATATTGGCTTGAATTTGTGCATCACTTAGAGGCGGGCGGCCTTTATCCTTGCCAGAAGGGTCGCCAATTTTTGTAGTGCCACCGCCCATTAAAATAATGGGTTTGTGGCCGCATTTCTGCCAATGACGAAGCAACATAATTTGAATCATGCTGCCTACATGCAGTGAGGGTGCAGTGCAATCAAACCCAATATATGCGGATACGGGTTGTGCTTTTGTTAGAAATTTATCCAGCCCGCTTTCGTCTGTTGCTTGGTTAATAAAGCCACGTTCAGCACAGGTTTGCATGAATGACGAAGTGTATGTAGATTGCATGTGAAAAAACCATATATCGCGTAGAAATTATGCTATAGATAAGCGTATATAGCATGCAAAAGACGGTGTGGAAATAGTTATGACAGCAAAATATCCCGCGAAATGGGTGATAGGATTAATGAGCGGCACATCGCTGGATGGAGTTGATGCTGCTCTGATTAAAACCGATGGACAGAAAATCTTGGAATTTGGTGCATATATCACTGTGCCTTTTGAGCCTGCGCTTTATGAGCAACTGCACGATGCGGTACATATGCGCGGTGATATAATGAAAATTGAACATGAATTGACGATATTTCATGCTTTGGCGGTTAAGTCGCTGCTTACAAAAGCAAATATGCATGCAGATGACGTGCATGTTATAGGGTTTCATGGCCAAACGGTCACACATCGACCCAAAGAAGGTATTACGTGGCAAATTGGCAACGGCGCGCAGTTAGCGGCGCTTACAAAAATCAATGTAGTATGTGATTTTCGTCGCCGAGATGTCGCCGCTGGGGGGCAGGGTGCGCCGTTAGTGCCGCTGTATCATGCTGCTTTGGCACGAACACTGCAGCTTCCTGTTGCTGTGGTGAATATTGGCGGCATTGGAAATGTCACTTGGGTAGGCAAATCCGAGGAGCGTGGCGAGAGCATTATGTCCCACGATATTCTGGCGTTTGATACCGGCCCGGGCAATGCCATGCTTAATGATTGGGTGCGTAAACACACCGGAGAAGCTTATGATAAAGATGGAGAAATGGCGCAAAACGGTAAGGTTTACGACAATATTATTGCTGAATTTATGAAGCATCCATATTTTTCTGCCACGCCGCCAAAATCATTAGATAGAAACGATTTCAATATTACCCAATTAAAGAATTTAACTGCAGAAGATGGCGCGGCAACGCTCACACAATTTACTGCAACTACCATTGCGCGCGCTGTTGAGTATTTTCCTGCCCTGCCAAAGCTATGGCTTGTTAGCGGCGGTGGGCGGCATAATCCGGCGATGATGAAAGCGCTAAGCAGCGTATTGCCATTGGTAAAGCCTGTGGAATCTGTAGGGTGGGATGGTGATGCGCTGGAGGCTCAGGCATTTGGCTTTCTAGCAATGCGCTCCTTGCATAATCTGCCTCTGAGCCTGCCCACCACAACCGGCGCGTCTCACGCGGTTACAGGTGGAGCGTTTTATCGTGCAGGATATTACGGGACGAGCTAGGCCTTGCATTAATCACGTGGCAGCTGACGGCGCTTACGATCTGGCCGCGCTTTGCGATTATGTTTAAAGTTGTGCATCCGCTCATTGATATATTCATCTAATACCGCATTAAATTCTGTCATATGTTTGCGATAATAATGATCGGCATTGGCCACGATCTGATAATCAATATCTACATTTTTCTGTCCGCTTAATTTGCCAACCAGTTTGGTGACCGAATCTTCCTGTACCACGTCATCTTTATCGCCCATGACTATGAGGCCAGAAGCAGGGCAGGGTGCTAAGAACGAGAAATCATACATATTTGCAGGGGGCGAAACTGAAACAAAGCCTTCTATCTCCGGACGGCGCATAAGCAACTGCATTGCTATCCATGCACCAAAAGAAAATCCGCCTACCCAGCAGGTGGAGGCATCAGGGTTTTGTGTCTGCAACCAGTCAAGAGCAGTAGCTGCATCGGAGAGTTCACCCACGCCACTATCGAACTCACCCTGAGAGCGCTCAACCCCACGGAAATTAAAGCGCATTACCGAAAAGCCATTACGCACAAAGGACTGAAACGTATTGTAAACCACCTTATTATTCATGGTGCCGCCATAAAGCGGGTGCGGGTGCAGAATCAGCGCAATAGGCGCGTTCTTTTCGTTGCTTGCATGATAGCGGCCTTCGAGGCGACCTTCGGAGCCATTAATAAAAATTTCGGGCATATCACCTCTGAGCTGTCACTGAGTAGTATATTTGCACATGTTTTGCTGAAAAATGACAGCAAACACGCGGAAAACATACATATTTGATGTGGTTTATAGGTTGACTAAATAGGCAACTTCCACCATCATCCGCGCTGATGGAAGCAAAACACATATAGTGGTTTTACAGGCAGATTGCAAATGTTCAATACAATACGTCAGGATATTGACGCGGTTTTTACGCGAGACCCTGCTGCACGTGGGCGATTAGAGGTGGTTTTATGCTATCCAGGCATCCATGCGCTTATCATATATCGGGCAACACATTGGCTGTGGCAACGGCATTTTTGCCTGATAGCGCGCTGTCTATCGCAATTGGCGCGGTTTTTTACCGGCATAGAAATTCACCCGGGTGCAGTGATTGGGCGTAGGTTTTTTATTGATCACGGCATGGGCGTGGTGATTGGTGAAACCGCGAAAATTGGCGATGATGTTACCATGTATCACGGCGTAACCCTTCGTGGGACATAATTCGAAAAAGGCTTTCGCCACCCGGA
>JAKUPQ010000045.1 GCA_022450665.1 Alphaproteobacteria bacterium
GAAAGAAACGCCTTGGCCTGAACCACCAAATTGCCATAAGCTTTACTATCGACATAACCCACACAGGGCGCAGAACAGCGTTTTATCTGATATTGCAGACACGGGCGTGTGCGGCTGGCAAACATATGATCGCTGCAGGGGCGTAATAAGAATGCTTTTTGTAGCAGCGCCAAGGCTTCGTTTACCGCCCCCACAGATGCAAAGGGGCCAAAATATTCTCCGTTGGTTTTTTGCGCCCCGCGATGCTTTACAATGCGAGGGTACGCATGGTCTTTGCTAATAAATATAAACGGAAATGATTTATCGTCCCGCAGCAGAATATTATAGCGCGGCGCGAGTTTCTTAATCATGTTGGATTCAAGCAGCAGCGCTTCGGCCTCGGTATGGGTAGTGACAATTTCCATACTGGCGGTGTGCGATACCATGCGCGCTATGCGCGGCGTTAACCCCCGCAGGTTTACATAGTTCGATACGCGGTTTTTCAGGTTTTTTGCCTTACCGACATATAACGCATTGCCGCCTTTATCCAGCATACGATACACGCCGGGCGAGCTTGGCATTCCCCGCACATAGCCGCGAATAATATCAGCCCCTACATCAGGCGAAGGCGTGGAAATGTTATCAGAAGGAGAAGACATAAATTTTCGCAGGTTTAACGGGTTTTTTCACGGGATTTCAACAGCACCGGAATTTCATCCACCGAAGCTGTGGATAAGTTTGGGGATAGTGATATAAATAATCCATAAAAATTCCTTATGGCAAGGGATTGCTTCGGTTTGCTTAAATATTAGGCATATAAACTAAGCAACTATAAAATAGCTATTATATAATTTTGAAGGCTATAAAGTTTCCCATATAAATTTGGGAAATTGCTAAATAGTTAATTTTTGTTTTTCCTGTGCAAAACTTTTTTTCAAAGCATCACATGAGGCGCTGCTGCTTTTTTGTATCTGTATGAGGGGTTTACCTGTGCCGTATTATCCCTTTGTTCAGGCAAAACCTACCATGACACCTTAATAAATGTGGAGCTAAATTTCGTTTTTTAGGCCTGCTCCGCCATTCAGGGCAATAATTTCTCCCGTCATAGATGTAGCAGAAAGTACATAAGCAATCGCTTCAGCAATTTCCTGAGGGTGCGTTGCTTGTTGTAGCGGTAACTTAGAAACCAAACGCGCAAACATTGCTTCTTCTCCTGCTTTTGGCAAGGTCATGCCCGGGCTGATGCCGTTAACCCTGATACGCGGTGCTAACGAAAGCGCCAAAAGCTTTGTTGCCTCTGCCAGTGCATTTTTGCTCAGGCTGTAGGATAAAAATGCAGGTGAAAGACACATACCTTTGCATCCATCAATAAGATTCACTACTGCTCCGTTGCTAGATTCTGGCAGATGCGAGGCAAATTCGCTGATTAAGCGCAACGGCGCGTAGCTATTAATTTGCATATGCTGCAGCCAGCTTTCGGCAGTGAAGGTTTCAATAGAGTCTTTTTGAAACATAGCGGCGTTGTTAACCAATGCGGTGATGGGCTGCGCCAGCTTATCTTCCGCCTCCGGAATCAAGCGCTTCAGACAGGATTCTTGTGTTAAATCGCCTTGAATGGCGGTCGCTTTAATGCCGCATTTTAACAGCTCTGCAGTGGTTGCTTCGGCTTCGCTTTGCGAGTGATGGTAGTGAATCGCCACATTCCAGCCTTGCGCGGCAAGATGCAATGCGGTGTGCCGCCCAAGACGTATAGCGCCACCGGTAATCAAAACGGCCTGAGAATGTGAGGGGCTGCGTGTCATAGCCGCATTGTAGCGCAAAACCGCAGGCTGGCTAGCAAAAATTGAACTTTGCCATTTACTTTGGCGCAAAGCGCTGTTATGTTCCGCGCTCTTAAATGTGTAAATGGATGGTACTAGAAGGTAACGGCCATGAAGCTACTTGCTTGTAACAGCAATATACCCGTCGCACAAGCGATGGCGGATTATTTGAATGTGCCGCTCACGCAGGCCAGTATCCGCCGCTTTTCCGACATGGAAGTATTCGTTGAAATTCATGAAAATGTTCGCGGCGAAGATGTCTTCGTGGTGCAATCCACCTGCTATCCCTGTAACGATAATATTATGGAGCTGCTGGTTACGCTGGACGCATTGCGCCGCGCTTCGGCTCGGCGTGTGACTGCCGTTATGCCATATTTTGGCTATGCACGGCAAGATCGTAAACCGGGGCCGCGTACACCCATTTCTTCCAAGTTGGTGGCAAATCTTATTACCTCTGCCGGTGCCGATCGCGTGTTAACCGTCGATTTACATGCAGGGCAAATTCAGGGGTTTTTCGATATTCCCCTCGATCATTTATTTGCCATTCCAGTGATTGTCGCCGACATTAAAAGCCATTTTGATGGTAAAGATCTGATGGTGGTGTCGCCGGATGTAGGCGGCGTTGTACGTGCCCGCGCACTGGCAAAACGCATTGATGCCGATTTGGCTATTGTTGATAAGCGCCGTGAAAAAGCCGGCGCATCTGAAGTAATGAACATCATTGGCGATGTCACAGGACGCACCTGTATTTTGCACGATGATATTGTAGATTCCGCAGGCACATTGTGTAATGCGGCGCAGGCGCTGATCGAGAAAGGCGCCAAGGAAGTTTATGCCTATGTAACCCATGGTGTACTTTCGGGTGGCGCGGTTTCCCGCGTACAAAACTCGGTACTTAAATCACTGGTGGTTTCCGATAGTATTCCGCTAACAGAAGAAGCCGTGAATACGGCAAATATACGTACCGTATCTATCGCGCCACTATTGGCAGAAGCAGTACGGCGTATTAGTGAAGAGAGTTCGGTTTCCAGCCTTTTTGATTAAGAAAAAACATAAAATCAAAGGCACCGTTCGCTTAGCGAGCAAACTAATAATTTATGATATTTAATAAGGAGTTATGATAATGAAAACTGTATATACTTTTGAAGCAGAACAACGTGAACGTAAAGGTAAAGGCGGATCGCGTCAGTTACGCCGCGAGGGCCGCCTGCCAGCAGTGCTTTATGGAAAAGGCCAAGACCCGTTGAGCTTTTCTATTGAAAACAAAGCGTTTGTTGCAGCGTATCAAAAAGGCGGGTTTAATAACAAACTCGTAGATATTAAACTGGACGGAAAATCTTACCATGTATTGCCACGGGAAATTCAATTGCACCCTGTAAGCGATACCCCAGAGCATGTGGATTTTCTTAAAGTAGATGAAAACAGCCGTGTGCATGTAAATGTTCCGGTAAAAGTGCTCAACGCAGACAAATGTGCAGGCGTAAAGCTGGGCGGAGCGCTCAACATGGTACGCCACGATATCGAACTGATCTGCGCACCGGATTCTATTCCTGGTGCAATCAAAGTAGACGTGCAATCTTTGGCTATTGGCGACAGTGTGCATATCAGCGCTATCACCCTGCCAAAAGGTTCGGAGCTTGCCATTACCGACCGTGACTTCACCATTTTGACCGTTGCTGGCCGTGCGCCACAAGTTGAAATCGAAGAAGGTGAAGAAGGCGAAGAGGGCACTGAAGCAACAGCAGAAGAGGGCGCTGAAGAAACCGCTGCCGAAGCTGAAAGCGAATAATTATGCAACTGATAGTCGGACTGGGAAATCCCGGCCCGACCTATCAGGCTACACGGCATAATATTGGATTTATGGCGGTGGAGGCAATTGCCCACCGCCATAATTTTTCGGATCCGCAGGAAAAATTCAGTGGATTGCTCCGTGAAGGTCGCATAGGTGGGCGCAAAATTCGGTTGTTTCAACCCATGACATTCATGAATCGCTCGGGTATTCCGCTGAGCGAAATGGCACGTTTTTATAAGATTCTTCCCGAAGAAGTGACCGTATTATATGACGAATTGGACTTGCCTCTGGGTAAAATCCGCGTCAAACAAGGTGGTGGCAATAACGGGCATAACGGTCTCAAAAGCATCGATGCCCATTTTGGTATTCCCTATACGCGGGTGCGTATGGGCATTGACCGTCCGCAACGCGGCAGCGTGAGTAATTATGTACTGGGTAACTTCACACCTGACGATGTGCCTGTGGTGGGCGCCCAGTGCGACGCGATTGCAGATCATATCGAATGGTTGCTAAACGGCAACGCCCCAGAATTCATGAATAAAGTGGCACTTGCCATGCAGCCGCTTTTGCAGGAAAAATAATGCTTGTTGTTATTGATGAAAGTGGCTGTACAGGATTTAAGCGTGGCTCATCAAGCCATTTTGTTATTGCCATGGTAATATTTGATCATTTTAAGCATGCAGAAGAAACAGCAAATATCCTGAGAAATGTTAAACAGGAAATAGGCCATAAAAAAGAATTTCATTTTACTTCATGCAACAATAGGGTACGTGACGCATTTTTTGACAGCATTAAAAAAGCGAAATTCAAAATTCGTATTATTGTGGTGGATAAACAAAATATTTATAGTAATCACTTACAAAAAGAACATGAGCATTTTGCAAATTTTTGTCTGAAGCACTTGGTGCAAAGTGCTATGCATCGCATAGAAGATGCTGTAATTAAAATTGATGGTAAAGGCAGTCGCATTTTTAAAAAAGGATGTACAAGCTACTTACGCAAGGAAACTTCATCACAAGTTATCAAATCTGTTAAATTTTGTAATTCCAAAAACGATCTTTTAATTCAACTTGCAGATATGATAGTAAGTGCATACTCAAGACCATACAATAATCCAAATAAGTCAGACGCGTTTAAGTGGCGCAACAGCTTTGAAGAAAAGATTGAGAATGTATGGAATTTTAAGTAGGGTCGCCTCCTCACCTAGTCCGGCTAGCGAACATGTACACCTAAGGGTGCCGATTCGGTGACGGAGGCATTTGTAAAATTATAGTACCTTAGCTTCCTATTTTTGTCAAGTTTTAGGACGCTATAGGATGCTACGGGATAGTATGGGATAAAATATGGGATTTAATTGTGGAATTGTGGGCTTGCCGAATGTAGGCAAATCAACCTTGTTTAATGCGTTGCTATCTACCGCGCAGGCCGAAGCGGCGAACTATCCGTTTTGCACTATCGAGCCGAATACGGGGCGAGTGACTGTGCCTGATGAGCGCTTAATGAATCTTGCTGCTATTGCAAACTCGGCGCAAATCATTCCGACCCAGTTGGAATTTGTAGATATTGCAGGATTGGTGCGTGGCGCTAGCAAAGGTGAAGGACTAGGCAATCAATTCTTGTCGCATATCCGCGAAGTGCACGCGATTGTGCATGTGCTGCGCTGTTTTGTAGACGATGATGTAACCCATGTGGAGGGAGAAGTAGACCCCATTCGCGATGCAGAAATCATTGAAACCGAGCTGGTGCTGGCCGATATGGAAAGCGTGGAAAAACGCATGGTTAATTTGCAAAAGAAAGCAAAAGGCGGTGATAAAGAAGCAAAAGCTACGTTGGCTATGTGTGAACGCGTGCTGAAATTGCTGGAAGAAGGCCGTCCCGCAAAAGAATTGGCGCTAGACGATGCAGAGGATCGTCGTGTGTTGCGTAATATGCAACTCATTACCGCTAAGCCTGTGCTGTATGTATGCAATGTAGAAGAAGACAGTGTGGCAGAAGGGAATGCTTTGTCTAAAAAGGTCGAAGCACATATGGCGGCCAAAGGGGCTTCTACCGTAGTGGTTTCGGCAAAAATAGAATCAGAAATTGCGCAGATGGAAACCGAAGAAGAAAAACAGGAGTTTCTCGAAGCTATCGGATTAGAAGAAACGGGCCTTGCCCGTGTGATTCGTGGTGGCTATGAATTGCTGGATTTGATTACATTTTTTACCATTGGCCCCAAAGAAGCCCGCGCATGGACAGTGCGCCGCCATGCCAGTGCACCCCAAGCGGCAGGTGAAATCCATACCGACTTTGAAAAAGGCTTTATACGTGCAGAAACCATTGCCTGTAAGGATTATACGCAGTTCAACGGAGAGCAAGGTTGCAAAGAGGCGGGTAAATTGCGGCTTGAAGGGAAAGAATATGTGGTGCAGGATGGAGATGTAATGCATTTTCGATTTAATGTCTGATGTTTTTATAATATTTGGCAGGATGATAGCTAGCTGAGGTTGCCATGTTTTTTACCGGTAAAAAGAAGAAGAAAAAAGCCCCGCAACGCGCACCGGCATGGTTTATGTGGCTGATGGGGTTGTTTGTGGCCTACGCGCTTATCACCAATATGTTTACCGATAATGTCGAAAAAGTGCAGGAGCAGGCCTCCACTACCATTACGGATATGGATTATTTTAATTTTCCTGTAGTGCGCGATGGAGGGATGGGTGCGCCACTTCGTCCGATCTTCTCACGAGATATTATCGTAGGAGAGGGACGTGCGGCCAATTGCTGGCATAGCGCGCTGGTAGATTATAAATTATACAACAGTAATGGCGAGTTAGTGGAAGACACCAGCAATAGCGAGCCAGTGCGTCTGACAATAGGACAAAACAATGTGCCACTAGCGCTAGAGCGCGGAACGCTGGGAATGCGCATTGGTGGTGAGCGTGCTGTCACTGCGCACCCAACCATGTTGTTCGACAACCTGCAGTTTAATCATCCGGTAATGAAGAGTTCACAATATGGCGGCTATATTATTAAAGTTCAAGAAGTTGCCATTCCCGCTAATTTGCCCTTGAGTGATTTAGGGCTGAGGGTTTATGACGATGAAGTGGGTACGGGCGCTTTGGCGCAATGTACCGATGATGTACGATTCCAGCTTCGCGCTTGGTCTGCCACCGGAAAGCCGCTTATTCGTAAAGCAGATTTCCGGTCTATTATGGTGCATCTTGGTGAAGGCAGCGCTCCTTATGCAATCGAACGCGGATTGCTTGGAATGCGCGTAGGAGGGAAGCGCACCCTTATTATTCCTCCCGGGTATTTAAAGCCGGTATATGGGGAAAAAGAAGCGGTGACACTCGAAGATATTCTACAGCCCGATGATGCGGTTGTGACCGAAGCATCCGAAAACGAAAACGCGGAAGCAGGTGCAGAGAATAATCCAGATGAAGTAGTGCTTGAAATACCCGTAGCCGATGGTTCAGAAGATGCGACTACAAAAATAAAAGTCAACGCGCTGCTTACCGAAGAAGATAAAAAAGAAATTGCCGAAAGCAACAAAACAACTTTGCAGAAAATGCGTGCAATCCCACCACCAAAATTTGATTGGTCGCGAGTAAAACTTCCAGAAGTTGAAGTGATTATTTTGTAGCTTGAAGTTTTGCCATAAGAGATAGAGCTTCCTAATTCTTAACCTTATAACAAAATCTTAACCGACTTGTGGAGCCTTTCATGTCTTTTATCGCCCAGCGCATGCAGCAGATTAAACCTTCACCTACTATTGCTGTAACCACCAAAGCAGCAGAGCTTAAAGCCGAAGGAAAAGATGTGATTGGGTTGGGTGCAGGAGAGCCGGATTTTGATACACCTACCCATATTAAACATGCGGCGATCGTGGCAATGGAAAACGGGCAAACCAAATATACACCCGTAGGCGGTACGCCCGCTTTGAAAAAAGCCATTTGCGACAAATTTAAACGCGAAAATGCAATTGATTACCAGCCCAACCAAATTATTGTGGGCGCTGGCGGAAAACAGGTGATTTTTAATGCTTTCCTCGCCACGCTGAATAAGGGAGATGAGGTAATTATTCCCGCGCCATATTGGGTATCGTATCCCGATATTGCAGCTTTTGCCGAAGGCACTCCTGTAAGTGTCGCGTGCGGCGCAGAACAGGGGTTTAAAATCACGCCAAAACAGCTGGATTCTGCGATTACACCGCGCACTAAGTGGTTGATTCTCAATTCACCTTCTAATCCTACCGGCGCCGCATACAGCACTGACGAGCTAAAAGCGTTAGGTGAGGTGCTGCTACGTCATCCACAGGTTTATGTGATGTCGGACGACATCTACGAACATCTGGTATATGATGGTTTTGCCTTTAATACACTGGTTACAGTTGTGCCGGAGCTATATGATCGTGTATTGACCGTTAACGGGGTTTCTAAAGCGTATTCTATGACAGGGTGGCGCATTGGCTATGCAGGCGGGCCGGCTGAGCTGATTAAAGCTATGACTTCGATTCAATCGCAAAGTACGTCTAACCCTTGTTCCATTTCGCAAGCGGCAGCGGTGGAAGCACTGAATGGCGATCAGGAATTTTTGGCGCAATGGCGCAATGCATTTAAAGCGCGACGCAACAAAGTTCACGCTGCGCTCAACGCAATAGATGGATTGGATTGCACCATGCCAGAAGGAGCGTTTTATTTGTTTCCTTCGTGCAGCGCATTGCTGGGTTCTCGCAGCCCTGCAGGAAAAACTATCGCAACCGATTTAGATTATTGCGCCTATTTGCTAGAAGATGCGTTGGTGGCAGCGGTGCCGGGTAGCGCATTTGGGCTGGATGGCTATTTCCGCGTTTCTTACGCGACCTCCGAAGACGCGCTGATGAAAGCATGTGAACGCATTAAAACTGCAAGCGATCGTTTGCAGCGCGTATAAATTCCTGTTTAGCGTTAATTTTATAGCGGCGCGGCATAGAAAATTATGCTGCGCCGCACTTTTATGGGCGTAACTCCCTGATAATTTTTGGCTTTTGTCGGTAATCGTTATAAATGAATTATCACACGATAATGAGATTTTTACTTTTGTAGTCGCTTTATCCTACAGATTCTTTAATGCTTCTATCATAAATTAACGTAATCACATGGGAGAAAGCCAATGAAACGTTTATTTATGAGTATTTTTATATTGCTGGGTTTAGTTGCCACACCATCGACAGCGGGCATTGAAAACGCAGCAAATACAAAGAATAGTGCGCCGGCTATAAATGCGTGTCTGGTGCAGTGAGCTCGCTACAGATCAAAAAAAAGCCGGGCTCATAAGAACCCGGCGAATATAAAAGGGAGGCTTCATCCAAACTTAATCGGATGAGATCCGGACGGGCGTCCGGAAATTCTGGCGAGCACCAGAATCGAAAAAAGAATCAACACCGTTGGGTTATGACTCAAGTCATGACCAACATAACTGATACCTGCACTAAAACAATTGCTTAAAGCTCAGTGCTGATATGCAAAACACGCATGGCAAACGCAATATTTTTTTAAGTGATATGCTAAAAACGCGATTCTGATAGCTTACGAATAATAAAGTCGCGAAACACAATAACGCGTTTAGAGTGGCGTAGCTCAGAAGGGTACACAAAATATACATTAGTAGACGGACGCGGCAATTCTGGCAAAATCTGCGCTACATGGGGCAAGCCCTCCAACATGTAATCGGGGAAAGCCGCAATACCAACACCGCTTTCTACGGCGCGTAGCATTGCCATGAGGCTATTAACACGGAAAGCGGGCTTGTGGCGAGGTGCGCCGCTTTCAAGCCCCGCTTCAAGCAGCCAGTTAACATGGGAAAAAGGCAGACGGCCTTCTTCGCTAAAGCCAATCAAGCGATGATTTGCCAAATCTTCGGGTTTTTGCGGTACACCCATGCGTTGTAAATATTCGTGAGATGCGTAGACCGAATGGTGGAAAACCACCAATTGGCGTTGAATCAGATCGGGTTGGGTGGAAGCAAAAGGTCGAATGGCTACATCTGCCTCGCGCATGGATAAATCAAGCTCGCGGTCGTCCACTACTAATGTAGCGTCAATTTCAGGATACAACTCTATAAACTCATTGATACGCGGCGTAAGCCATGTAGTGCCAAAAGTCACCGGTGTGGTAATTTTAAGCGAACCCTTAGGGCGGTCTTTGCTTTCGCGCACGGCGTCTTCAACGGCGGCAAGGCGGCCATAAACCTCTTTTACCGTTTGCAGCAGAATCTCGCCCTGTTCGGTAAGCAATAAGCCTCGGGCATGGCGATGAAAAAGCACCACGCTCAGGCTTTCTTCTAATGCACTGATTTGGCGGCTCACTGCAGATTGGCTGAGGTGCAGGGTTTCCCCCGCCTGAGTAAAACTGCTTGCGTGCGCGACCGTATAGAAAATGCGTAATTTATCCCAATCAAGCATGTGCAATATGTTGAGAGCGTCTTAGCTCGCTACCTCCGTTTGCGCGGTTTCGCTGTCATCGTCGGCCTCGAGAGCCAAAAGGAATTTTTCGGCTTCCAGTGCGGCCATACAGCCTGTACCTGCTGCGGTAACGGCTTGGCGATAAATTTTATCCTGCACATCGCCAGCGGCATATACGCCGGGGATGTTGGTCGCAGTTGTTCCGGTTTTAGTGATCAGATAGCCTTCGCTGTCCATGTCCAATGTGCCTTCAAACAACCATGAGTTTGGCTTGTGGCCAATGGCAACAAACGCGCCCTCAACGGTAATTTCCTGAGTTTCTCCGGTTTGAGTATTTTTAAGGCGAACACTGGTAAGGCCGGGTGGGTTGTCATCGCCTAAAAACTCATCTACTTCGCTATTCCAGATCACTTTGATTTTGGGATTCTTGAATAGACGGTTTTGGGCGATTTTCTCTGCGCGCAAACTATCGCGGCGATGAATCAGGGTAACGGAATTTGCGATTCCCGCCAAAAACAGTGCTTCTTCGGCAGCGGTGTTGCCGCCGCCAATAACAGCCACATCTTTGCCGCGATAGAAAAATCCATCGCAGGTTGCGCAGGCGGATACGCCAAAGTTCTGAAATTTCTTTTCGCTTTCCAGCCCCAGCCATTTTGCATCGGCACCGGTGCAGATTATCACCGTATCTCCGGTGAATATCGCGCCAGAATCGGCTTTTGCGGTAAAGGGGCGTTTGGAAAAATCGATTTCGGTAATATAATCGTGGAAAATACGTGTTCCCACATGCTCGGCCTGTGCTGCCATTTGCTCCATCAACCATGGCCCCTGAATAGGGTCGGCGAATCCCGGGTAATTTTCTACATCAGTGGTGATGGTTAGCTGGCCGCCAGGCTGCATACCATGCACCATAATCGGCTGTTTTCCCGCACGCGCAGCATATATTGCTGCCGTACAGCCGGCGGCGCCGGAGCCAATGATTAATACAGGGGTATGGTGGGATTCGGATGCCATGATATTATTCCTTATACATAATACTGGCACGCCGTGAGGCAATGCCAGTATTATAGATCGTCTGTCAAATCAAAGTGCTTTTGCGTTTTCTGCTAGATATTCCGACACACCTTTTGCATCGGCTTTCATGCCTTTTTCGCCTTTGTTCCAGCCAGCTGGGCATACTTCGCCATGCTCTTCATGGAACGATAGCGCGTCTACCATGCGGATGGCTTCGTCTACGTTGCGACCTAACGGCAGATCGTTGATAACCTGATGGCGTACTGTGCCTTCTTTGTCGATAAGGAAGGTGCCACGGAAGGCTACGGAATCACCGGTTAGCACATCATAGTCACGGGCGATTTGTTTGGTTAAATCTGCCACCATGGGGAAGCGCACATTACCAATGCCGCCTTTTTCAACGGGGGTGTTTTTCCACGCTAAATGGGTGAAATGACTATCTACACTTACGGCAATCACTTCGCAGCCACGGTTTTGAAATTCATGTACGCGGTTGTCGAAAGCGATGATTTCGGAAGGGCAAACAAATGTAAAATCCAGCGGATAGAAAAATAACATACCCATTTTGCCTTTAAGGTGGCTTTTGAGATTAAATTTTTCATTGATGCTGTTATCGCCCATTACAGCGGCAGCGGTAAAATCTGGTGCGGGTTTGCCAACAAGTACGCTCATTGCGGTCTCCTTTATATGATAAATAACAAAATATACTAGCAGCTTCATGGCGCAAACCATGAAACGAAATGTTTCTTAGAATAATTCCAAAGTATAGGCAGTATCCTCGCTTTGTCAACTGCCTGTAGCAAGAAAATAAGGTTTTTTTTAACGATTTTTCAGGGTGTATTCAGCCAGGTATTTTTTATATGCTCTGCAATGGTGGCGGCACTATCTAAAGGGGCAGATTTCAATGGCTGGCGGATTTCTGAAACAAAATCCTCCTCCAGTGGATAAGCGTATCCCGTGGCAATTAACGTATTACAAAAACGCTGATGCTTTGGGGAAAGATGAATAGGCTGGTATAAAAATACCGGTTTGTGCGTGGCGCAGGCCTCGGAACACATGGCAATAGAATCGGCTGTGACTACAATGGCATCTGCCAAGGCTAAATAGCCTAAATAAGGATTTTTTGTTTCTTTAGGGCTGTTCCAATTGTGGCTGTGCATGGGGAGTGTGTTTAAGTGCTCATGCAGGATTTTTTCGCCAGATGTACCCGTTCGGCGGCTGGTGGTGAGCATGACAGAGCCATGATTGGCAGTGGCAAGTGTTTTTACTAATGCGCCCAAACGGTGGTAATCGGCATCAGTGAATTTTCCATGTTTAGAGCTTCCCCCCACAAGCACAGCAATTTTGGCATCGGAGGCGACCCCCGCCAGTTTGGGTTGCCATTCAGTAGCGCTGGCCTCCAGAATTTGCGGGGAAATACGATGGGGAGCTCCCAGCACACGCATAATTTGCGGCAATTCTTTGTGGTCTTTGTCGTGGGAGGGCAAAACAATACAATCAAACGCATTTGCGGGGGCGTCCGGCCACATCAAATGCACTAGTTTTGTGCTGGGCGATTGCCGTTTTATCCAGCGTGAAACCGGCGCGCAGCGGCGGCCTGCGGCAATTACCACATCCGGCCATGGCTGGCCAAGCAACTGTTTTTTGCTTTCGGGCGTAATACCGCGCAGACTGGCGCCGCGCAGCATGTTCGGCCATTTACCTGCGGCAGTATAGCGAATTTCTTTAATAACGCTGGATATAGGCAGCCTGTCGGCCACACCTAGGCATTGTGCGCGATTTCCCGCACGATCATCCGCCAGCACCCAGATAACGGGCGCGTCAGTATTGTGGGATGGCGCACGAGAGTTCACCACGTGTTACACGTATTTTATCGATAGAATTTCATAATAGCGCACACCTTTGGGAGTGGTGACTTCTGCAGAGTCGCCAACGGCTTTGCCAATCATAGCGCGGGCTATGGGAGCGGTAACAGAAATACGGCCAGCTTCAAGGTTGGCTTCGTATTCGCCAACAATTTGATAAGTGGCTTCGTCTTCGGTTTCTTCGTCTACCACTTCAACCGTTGCGCCGAATTTTACCGTATCGCAAGCTATTTCTTTAACATCAATCACATCAGCGCGGCTGATATTAGCTTCGAGTTCCAACACGCGGCCTTCGATAAAGCTTTGCTTTTCACGAGCGGCGTGATATTCGGCATTCTCGGATAAATCTCCGTGTTCACGGGCTTCGGCAATGGCTTTGATCACTGCGGGGCGTTCTACGGATTTTAGTTTACGCAGCTCATCTTCCATGCGCGTTAATCCGTCGCGGGTAATTGGCATTTTGTCCATAACACTACTCATATAAGCCCCCTTTGGAACTACGGGCAAAGTAATAAGCCCCATTTCCGGCGGCTTTATCGCTGCCAGAGAAGCTTACTTTGGTTGTTTACAATAAGTTTGCAGCGAATGAACTTGCAGTCCTTCGCCATTCTTCGTCACATCGATTGCCTGTAGCAATGCGCGTGATCCTGATAACGTAGTGCAATATGGGATGTTTGACAAGAGCGCAGTGCGACGTATGCCAAAACTGTCGCTCACTGAGCGTTGCCCCTCGGTAGTGTTGATCACCAGATCGATTTTTCCGTCTTTCATGTAGTCAACAATATGCGGACGGCCTTCGCGCACTTTGTTGATACCTGTGGCGGGAATATCATGTGAATTAAGCAATCGTGCAGTGCCATGGGTGGCAATAATAGAGAATCCCAACGCATGTAGCTTTTCGCCAATAGCTACAACGTGTTTTTTGTCGCTGTCTTTTACCGATACAAATACGGTGCCGCTGGTGGGTATGTGCGAACCAGAGGCCAAATGCGCTTTGGCAAAAGCTTGAGGAAAATCAACATCTATGCCCATGACTTCGCCGGTAGATTTCATTTCCGGGCCTAAAATCACATCGACATTTGCAAAACGGGCAAAAGGAAATACTGCTTCTTTTACAGCAACATGATTGGTTTTGCTGCGGGTGTGGTCGTAGCCGGAAGATAAATCAAAGCTTTTGAGCTTTTGCCCCGCCATAACTTGCGTGGCAATTTTGGCTATTGGTAAGCCAGTAGCTTTGGCTACAAAAGGCACAGTACGACTGGCGCGGGGGTTGACTTCGATAATATACACGTCGCCGGATTGCACCGCAAATTGTACATTCATTAGCCCTACCACGCCTAAAGCCTTGGCAAGCTTGATGGTCTGCTTGTGTATTTCTGCCACCACTGCGGGACTAAGCGAATAGGGAGGCAATGAACATGCGGAATCGCCGGAATGAATACCTGCTTCTTCGATATGCTCCATAATGCCGGCCACATACACATCATGCCCATCGCTTACGGCATCTACATCAACTTCGATAGCATCACTCAGATAGCTGTCGAGCAAAATAGGGCCATCGCCAAACATTTGTTCGATTTCTTTTAGATAGTTTTGCAAACGCGTGGCATCATGCACAATAGCCATTGCGCGACCACCTAAAACATAAGACGGACGTACCACCACCGGAAAACCCATGTTATTGGCTTCCTCGAGTGCAGTTTCTACCTGATAGCAAATTTCATTTGCCGGCTGTTTTAAATTGAGGTCTTGCAACAGGCGCTTGAAGCGTTTGCGGTCTTCGGCCAGATCGATAGCATCAAACGGTGTACCAAGAATGGGAATATTATTTTCGGTTAACGCTTTGGCTAATTTGAGTGGTGTTTGCCCGCCAAATTGTACAATTACCCCAAGTACGCAGCCATTTTTTTGTTCTTTACGAATAATTTCCATGACGGTTTCATGCGTCAGTGGCTCAAAATACAGGCGGTCTGATGTATCATAATCGGTGGAAACGGTTTCGGGGTTGCAGTTAACCATGATGGTCTCATAGCCTAGCTCTTTAAGGGCATAGGCAGCGTGTACGCAGCAATAATCGAATTCGATCCCCTGACCAATACGGTTTGGGCCGCCGCCCAGAATGAGTATTTTCTCGCGGTCGGATGGGTTTACTTCGCATTCTGCATCGTTAGTTCCGTCGCCCTCGTAGCAGGAATATAAATAGGGCGTGAGAGCCTCAAACTCTGCGGCGCAGGTATCTACGCGCTTGAATACCGGATGTACGCCCAGCTTCACGCGTAAATCATTGATTTCAGAAGTGGGCTTTTGAGTTAGTTGTGCAAGTCGGGCATCGGCAAAACCCAGTTTTTTGAGCGCTAGCAATCCGGCTTTGTCCTGAGGAATACCATTTTTGATAATTTGAGCTTCAGCAGCGATAATGGAGCGAATCTGACGCAAAAACCACGGATCTATTTTTGTGATACGGTAGATATCCTCGATGCTCATGCCCAATCGTAATGCCTGTGCAACAATGAGTAATCTGTCGGGTGTGGGAGTGCCTAAAGCAACTTCGATTGCGGTTAACGGGTCTTCGCCATCGCCTTCGCCGAGGGCAAAATCATTAAGTCCGGTAAGTCCGGTTTCGAGGGAACACAGCGCTTTTTGCAAGCTTTCGCAGAAATTACGGCCAATGGCCATTGCTTCGCCGACAGATTTCATTGATGTGGTTAAAGTCTGATCTGTTCCGGGGAATTTCTCGAATGTGAAGCGTGGAATTTTGGTGACGACATAATCTATCGTGGGCTCAAAGCTTGCCGGAGTAGCGCGGGTGACATCATTCGTAATTTCATCGAGTGTGTAGCCGACAGCGAGTTTTGCAGCAACCTTGGCAATCGGGAATCCAGTAGCCTTGGATGCAAGGGCAGAGGAACGCGAAACTCGCGGATTCATCTCAATCACCACCATGCGACCATTATCGGGATTAACAGCAAATTGCACGTTTGATCCGCCGGTATCTACCCCAATTTCACGTAATACTGCAAGCGATGCATTACGCATACGCTGATATTCTTTATCGGTGAGTGTCAGTGCAGGGGCGACTGTGATAGAATCGCCGGTATGCACGCCCATGGGGTCAATATTCTCGATGGAGCAAATAATGATGCAGTTATCTGCATGGTCTCGCACCACTTCCATTTCATATTCTTTCCAGCCCAGCAGCGATTCATCTATCAGTACTTCATGGGTGGGGGATGCAGCAAGGCCAGAGGCAACGATATGCTCGAATTCTTCATGGTTATAAGCAATGCCACCGCCAGAGCCACCCATGGTAAAAGACGGGCGGATAATTGCAGGCAAGCCCCCCTCTTCCATAATTTTCAGGGCTTCATCCATGGAGCGGGCAATGCCGTTTTTTGCAACATCTAATCCAATGCGCGCCATGGCATCGTTGAATAATTCACGGTCTTCTGCTTTGTTGATCGATTCCAGATTGGCGCCTATCAATTCCACACCGGCTTTTTCTAATGTGCCATCTTCTGCAAGCGCTTTTGCGCAGTTTAGTGCAGTTTGTCCACCCATAGTGGGCAATAAAGCATCGGGCTTTTCTTTGGCGATGATTTCCGCAACCACATGGGGTAAAATAGGTTCGATATATGTGACATCTGCAATATCCGGATCGGTCATAATGGTTGCAGGGTTTGAATTGATCAGAATAATGCGATAGCCCTCGGCGCGCAAAATTTTGCAGGCCTGTGTGCCGGAATAGTCAAATTCGCAGGCCTGTCCAATTACAATCGGCCCTGCGCCAATGATGAGTATTGAGTCTATGTCGGTGCGTTTGGGCATGGTCAAATACGTCCAGAGTTCAAACTTGGTTGGCTTTTTTCGCGGTGTGACGGGTCGCTTCCATCATGTCGATAAACTGACTGAATAAATATTGCGAATCATGCGGGCCGGGAGAGCTTTCGGGATGGTATTGCACCGCGAATACGGGTTTATTCGTCATACGTAATCCGGCGATGGTGCCATCGAATAGGGAGCTATGAGTAATTTCTACATTTTCCGGCCAATTGCTATTACTGACTACATAGCCATGATTCTGGCTGGTAATTTCAACTTCGCCGGTTTGCTCATTACGAATGGGGTGATTGGCGCCGCGATGTCCCTGACGCATCTTTTCGGTACTGCCCCCTAAGGCTAGCGCTATTAGCTGATGGCCAAGGCAAATGCCAAAAAGCGGGATATTTTGCGTTATGAGGTTTTGAATCATAGGCGTAGCGAATTCTGCGGTGGTTTTAGGGTCGCCCGGGCCGTTCGACAGAAACACCCCATCGGGCTTTAATGCCAGAATATCATCTGCGGCAGAGTTGGCAGGTACAACGGTAATTTTGCAACCACGTTCTGCTAAGCGGCGCAACGTATTATATTTTACGCCGTAATCTACCGCCACAACGTGGAATTCCGGCGAATCCTGATTGGCGTAGCCGGCTTCAAGCGTCCAGCTAGATTGTGTCCATGTGCTGGCTTTCGAGGCACTGACTTCTTGTGTTAAATCAAACGCCATAAGGTCTTTCCACCCGGCGGCTTTTTCGCGCATGCGTGTAACATCCACGTCACCAAAATCATCGCTGTAATAAATAACAGCGTTTTGAGGGCCTTCTAAACGGATTTTACGTGTTAATGCGCGGGTGTCTATGCCGCTGATGCCCGTTATTTCACGCTCTGCTAACCACGTATCAAAATCGCTCTGCGAGCGGAAGTTGGAGGGTGGGGTAATAGGCTCACGGGTGATTAAACCCCGCGCTGATGTGGTTTGCGATTCGATATCTTCGCTATTGACGCCGGTATTGCCAATATGCGGGAAGGTGAATGTGATGATTTGTCCGGCATAGGAAGGATCGGTTAGAATTTCCTGATAGCCTGTCATGGCAGTGTTAAAGCACAATTCGCCGGCAATGGATTGATGCTGTTTGCCGATTCCATTACCAAAAAATACTGTCCCATCTGCCAATACCAGTGCGGCGTTGGCTTGGGGCGGGCAAACAACCTCGCGTGACCGCGTATCGTTTGCAGATGCGTCGCGTTGGGGCATAAAACTTACCTCTCGGAATTTGCTGGAAGGTAAGGCAAGCAGAAGAACACGTCAAGGATTTTGAAGCGCATTATGCCTCATGTGTGGCGATAAATTTATTTATCACCGGCAAAACCTGTTCACGAAACTTGGTGCCATTAAAAATTCCATAATGTCCCACACCTTTTTGCAGATGATGATGTTTCATGGCATCGGGAAGGTTGGTACAGAGTTTTTGTGCAGCTGCGGTTTGCCCTACGCCAGAAATATCGTCAAGCTCGCCTTCAATAGTCAGCAATGCGGTGCGGGTGATTTTGGTGGGGTCTACTTTTTGCCCGTTATAGGTCATCTCTCCCTTGGGCAACAGGTGTCGCTGGAACACGACATCGATTGTTTGCAGGTAAAACTCACCCGGTAAATCGGCCACAGAAAGATATTCGTTATAAAATTTACGATGTGCCTCGGCGCTGTCACCATCGCCCTGCACCAAATGGTTATAAAGCTTGATATGCTCGCCAATATGGCGCTCCAGATTCATAGTCATAAAGCCGGTAAGTTGTAAAAATCCGGGATATACTTTGCGCATAAAGCCCGGATAATTGGCGGGAACGCGGGTGACTACGTTATTTTCAAACCAGCTGAGCGGGCGTTCGGTTGCGGTGCGGTTAACCACGGTAGGGGCTTCGCGCGTGTCGATTGGCCCGCCCATCAAGGTCATGCTGCGAGGGGCGTATTCGGCATTTTGCGCGTTAAGAACAGCTACGGAAGCCATTAGCGGCACAGCGGGCTGGCATACAGCAATGGTGTGGGTGTCGCGACCTAAATGTTTCATGAATTCCATTAAATACGTCATGTAGTCGCCTAGGTCGAATTTACCTTCGTAAAATGGTACTTCGCGTGCATCGGTCCAATCGGTGATGTAGACATCCGCATGCGGCAGCAAACCGCGTACAGTGCCGCGTAACAATGTTGCATGGTGTCCCGACATAGGAGCAACCAGCAAAACCGTGGGCTGGTCTATTTTTTGTTTCTTTTTAAAATGCAGAAGGCGGCAAAATGGCAATTCCATCACCGTTTCTTCTTCAATATCATAACGCTTGCCCTTAATAGAAGTGCGTTCGATTTCGAATTCCGGCTTGATGTAGCGACGGGTGGCGCGCTCTACCAATTCGCTGGCAGCAGCAAAGGTTTTTCCAAATCGGGTGTATGACAACAGATTATAAGGCGAGCGGAACAACATTTTGTTCATGGACGCGGCAGTGCGTATAGGTGACATGGTGGCGTGATGCATCTCGTGCATATTGTAGAGCTGTGAGTTTTCCATGAAGGGATTTTCGAACATACCCGTGTGCATAATGTCTATCCTAAGATAATTAGAAGATAACCTCAGCATTGAGGCAAAGCCATACTACCACTGTAAAGTTAAAGATTGTATTAATTTTTCCCAGTTTTCTGCCTGTTGCAATAAGTCGCTAAAAAAAGCCCACAAAAAAACCCCGCACAATGGCGGGGTTCTTCAGTGTAAAATCGCTTATTGATCTTCAGCAGAATCAACTTCGATTCCGGTGGGAACTTCAATTTCGCGTGTTTCGGTTTTTACGTCAACATCAGGAGCATCGATATCGACTTCTGGCATTTCACCACCATAAACATCACCGTCTACGTCATATTTAGGCATGTTGCCTTCTTGCGTTTTACGGATTTCGTATTTAGGGATAGAGCCGTCTTCGGTTTGTGTAACATCAACGGAAGCAGATGGCAAAGAGCCGCCTTTAACGTCTGCATCAAATGTGCTTGCAACAAATGCGATGGCACCAATAGCCACCAGCACTAGTAAAATCATAACGCCTTTATTCATGGGAATCCTCTTTCGGTTGTGGTTGTTGTAGGAGCATTATTAACGTGTTTAAAGTTTATTTGGCATATTTTGTATAGGTGAATT
>JAKUPQ010000046.1:0-9129 GCA_022450665.1 Alphaproteobacteria bacterium
CGAGAATGTGGTAACAGGAAAAGACATTACCGAGTTTCGCATTTCTTCCATAGTGGGGGATGTTGGTAAGCCCGAAGACGATAAGAGCGTACGCGATTTGGCAGAAAATCTGGTGAATGAAATTCGCAGTGGGGCAAATTTTAGCGCATTAGCGCGGCAATTCTCTGCCGGGGGGGCCGAAATTGTTACAGAAAACCAAAATCGCTGGGTTGCCCCCCATCAATTAGAACCGGTGCTGGCCAAAACGCTAAATGCGCTCAATGTGGGTGAGGTTTCGCCACCAATCCGCACAATGGTAGGCTATCACCTGCTAAAGCTGCATGATGCCCGTACGGTTAATACAGCGCAAGTGTTGGATAGTGAAATGGTGCTAAAGCAAATTACTATGAAGCTCAAGCACAGCGCCAAGCATCAGGAAGCCGAAGTGCTGTTGGATATTGCGCGGCAAGTGGGAAAATATCCGGGAACATGCCAAGAAAAACAAGTGGCCGGTGTGGAGGCGCTGGATGATTTTCAGTTTGATGTGAGCTTTCAGCGTGTGCAGTTCCGTCAGTTGCAGCCACAGATTCAGACTATGATCGCCAATTTACGGGTGGGCGATGTGAGCGCACCTTATGCTACGCCGGAAGGGATTCATTTGGTACAGCTTTGCGAACGGGTGGAGCTGCCTAAGCAATTACCTCCCGCCGATAAAGTGCGCGAAAAGCTCTATCGCGATAAAGTCGAATTAGAAGCAACTAAGCGCATGCGTGATATGCGTCGTGAAGCGCTGATTGAGGTACGTAGCTAGGTGGAAAATTCCATGCATAGCTTGCCGTCATTGCGCGATACAATGCAGCGCCACGACCTTTTGCCCAAAAAAGCACTGGGCCAAAATTTTATACTCGATAGCAACATCACCGATAAAATTGCCCGCGCCGCCGGAGCTTTGGAAAGTCTGCATGTAATAGAAGTTGGGCCGGGACCGGGAGGACTTACCCGCGCCGCATTGAATGCCGGTGCGATGCAAGTGGTTGCCATAGAAAAAGACAGGCGCTGCATGGCTGCGCTGGCCGAGCTTGCAGATGCAGCGCAAGGCAGGCTAAGGGTAGTGGAAGCAGATGCATTAACGGTGGATATTACCACGCTTGCCCCCGAGCCGCGAATTATACTTGCCAATTTACCTTATAACGTCGCCACCCCGCTATTGATAAGCTGGCTAGAGCAAATATCACGTAACCGTAATGCGGTGCAAGGCATGACGCTGATGTTCCAAAAAGAGGTGGCAGAGCGTATTTTTGCCTCTCCCGGCTGCAAGGCTTATGGTCGTTTGAGTGTGATGACGCAATGGCTATGTACTGTTCAGCATCGGTTTGATTTGCCGCCGCATGTGTTTACTCCCCCGCCAAAAGTCACCTCTACGGTATTGCACTTCACCCCCATTACTCCTGTGGTGGATGTGCCTTGGCGGCAAATGGAAAAAGTGGTGGCAAAGGCGTTTGGCCAACGCCGTAAAATGCTGCGCTCCGCTCTTAAAGGCATGAGCGACGATGTGGAAGCTTGGTTGGAGCGGGCGGGTATTGACCCAACAGAGCGTGCGGAACAACTAAGTATAAAGCAATTTGGAGCATTGGCCGCTGCGTTATAATTCTGCCTTTGCAGGTGAAATTTCATCCGCATCCGGTTCGCTATTGTGCAAGCGATGGCTGCGAATTAAGGTGCCCACGCCCACTGCCAATGGCAGCCAAAAAATAATCCATAATGGGCTGGGGCCTTTGACAATGCGGCTATGGTCAACCATGCCCGAGGCGAGTGCATCCAACAGCAGCAAGCCACTAAAAATCATGGCGTGAGAAAACCATGGCAATTGCCGTAGCATCTCCCATAATATATTACCAATGGCCATAAGCAGGATTACTAATCCCGGGACTCCAAGCGTCAGTGCGGTGGTGAGGTAAATGTTATGTGGGCTGTTGGTGTGGTAGGTTTCGGTCATGTGATAGTCGATGCCTGCGAGCATTCCATAGCCCTGCCACGGGGATTGCATAATCTTTTGTATGGTCACACCCCATAGTTCCAAACGGTAAGAATCGCCACGATCCAGCATGGTGTGCACGTGTTGCATCAATATGTCATTACTGAGGGCGCCAGCTATGATTACTATCAACCCAATAACAAAAGTTGCGAGCCATATGCGGTGATTACGGCATATAAAGCCACCACCAATCACTAAGCACAGCAATAAAATCGCAAGTGCTAAACGGCTTTGTGTCAGGCTAACTACAGCAACACATATGCATAAAGAAAATATCAGCAATGCGCTCAGCCATTTTTTGCGCATACCATCCAGTGCAGCCATAGCGCAAATAGCAGCAATAATATAAACAAATGCCGCCAGTAATTGCGCATCGGCGCGGCCAATGGGTCGCATACGGATTTCTGCATTAGGATCGGTAAAATATAGGGCAATGGATATTGTTCCACATATGCCAGCACTCAGCGCCACTGCCACCATAAGCCGCTGATAGTTTTGTGTTGATATCACGCTGAATTGCAGGGCGACAACGCTAAAGAATATTGCCGTTACAATGGTATTGCGAATCACTTTACTTGCGCCTTCATGTTCGCCCGCCAGTACCAGAGCATGCACAATGATATAAATAAAAAACACCATTACCCACCGCCACGATGGGTGGCTGATAAGCATGCGCCCTGCGGATTTATGCTGCCACAGATAAGCCAGCGCCAGCGGCACCACTAAACCATAAAATATAATGCTATGTGGTGCTGGTACCGTGATGGCGTAATGCATGCAAAAAAACAGCGTGAATGCGCCAAAAAACAACGTATCAGTGGATAAAGAGGTGGTTTTCATATGCAGTTCCGCGAGATTTCGCCACAAACTACAACGTGAATATCGCAAGGGAAAGAAGTTTTTATTTTAGTATGCCCCGTACAAACTCGGCCAGCTCTAATCCGGCAGCTTCTGTCGAAAAGTGCTTTTTTGTACAGTCGAACGCCGTACGTGACAAGCCATGTGCGTGGGGTGCATCTGCTATGAACCGTTTAAGCGCGCCGGCCATTTCATTGGCATCGCCCCGGGTGAAGGTGGCGCCAGTGTGGTCATTGATTACCATGTCGCCAACACCCGCGAAGTCACTGCTGATTACAGGCTTGCCATATTGTATAGCTTCGAGCATCACCAGCGGGAAGGACTCGCACATGGAGCAAAAGGCAAAAATATCTATCTGAGAAAAGAAGTCGTCTTTGTCGCTTACCCAACCATAAAAGCGCACATGCTCTTGCAGGTTAAGCGTATTAGACAGGGTTTCCAGTTCTTCGCGGCAGGGGCCATCACCACCGAGTATGGCATTAAAATCCACCCCTTCATCGCGTAATAATGCTAAAGCGTGGAGCAAGGTATCCACACGCTTATTATTATCCATGCGCCCCAGTGATCCTATTACAGGAGGGGAATGATACGGTGTGATGGTGACGCTTTGCTGAGGAACATCTGTGGAGTTGAATAGCAGTTTAACCCGATCTTCTTCCATGCCGCGTCCGGTAATCTGCTCCCATATATAGCGGTTGGTGGCAATGGCATAGTCGGCCAGTGCTGACTGCTTTGGGTTGGTGTTATGATTGACAGCGACCAAAGGACAGGCTTTGCCGCATACTCTGCGAAACAAGCGGGTGAGGCCACCGCTATGGGTCATTACGAGAGACACTTGGTAGTCTCGCAGCAGCTTGCGGTATTTATGTACTTGCAACGGGTTAAATTTACCACGATTCACATGCACGGCTTTATCTTCGATTACGACAATTGCATTTTTTTTGCGCAGTTCGTTAATAACCTGTGCACCAGGCGGCACAATACATACCACGCGATAGCCCGCATCTGCCAGCATGTTGGTATATTGCAAGAACATGCGCTCTGTGCCCGCAAGGTGCGATAGATGCAACACATTAAGAATCGTGTTTTGTGACATAGCAGGGCTTTGTGCGGCAAAATTTGGGTTAATGGCTGGCTTCATGATCTAATGTCTTAATGAAGCCGGAAAGCCCTTCCTGACGTGTACGCTTGAGGCGTTCTGCATGGAGGATGCTGGTAATTTTAGTTAATGCCGCATTGATGTCTTGATTAATAATTACATAATCATATTCTGTCCAGTGACTGATTTCAGAAACGGCTTTGGCCATGCGCTTGGCAACGACTTCTGCACTGTCTTGCGCACGCGTGTGAAGACGACGCTCCAGCTCATCGATAGAGGGTGGGAGAATGAACACACTCACCAAATCATCGGGAGCAGTAGCGCGCAATTGTTTTGTACCCTGCCAGTCAATATCAAACAACACATCGTCGCCGCCGCTAAGATGCTCTTCTACGTAGGTGCGGGGAGTGCCATAGCAGTTACCAAACACCTCGGCATGTTCCAGCAGTTCTTTTTTCTCTACCATGGAGTCAAAATCTGTGCGCTCGATGAAATAATAATCTGATCCATGGGTTTCACCCGGGCGTTTGCTGCGGGTAGTCACCGACACCGACATGCTGATGCCTTTTTCACGGGCAAGAATCTGCCGTGATAATGTCGTTTTCCCTGCGCCGGAAGGCGAGGATAATACAAACATTAAGCCACGACGGGAAATAGGAATTTCAATCATAAGCGGAGCAGCATTCTTTCATTTGCTATGCAATCTATACTAGCTTAGATTGCTCTGCAATATAACAAAAACTTCTGGAAATTGACGTAGTTTAAAAAATATTCTACTTCACAAGTTCTTGCATTTCTGTGGCAATGGTCTCGGGACTGGCTGTATGAGAAAAATGCTTTGCATATTTGCCATTTTTATTCATTACGTAAATAAAGCCTGAATGATTGACCATATAGTCTTTTACCGCAGGATCGGCCACTTGGTGATATACCTTGAATGCGCTTGCCGCTTGGTCGGTTGCTTCTTTGCTGCCAGTCAACCCCACCATGCGACTATGAAAATTTGTCACGTAGTCTTTCAATGCTTCAGGGGTATCGCGCTCGGGGTCTACAGTAATAAATACCGGAGTAATTTGTTCAGCAATTTGCTCGGGCATAATATCCATAGCGCCACTTATGGTAGAAAGTGCTGTTGGACACATATCGGGACAATTGGAAAAACCAAAAAACACCAGCGACCAACGGTTTTGTAAATGCGCTTGGGTAAAGGGCTCACCAAGTTGATTAATCAATGCAAATTCGCCGCCAATATCAGCGTTTCCGGTGGTGCTGACTTCTCCTTCTGCTGTGGCGGAAGGGGCAGGGGATAAACTGTGACTGGCCTTTTGCGCAAAATACGCACCAAACGCAATGACAGCAGCAAGAAGGATTAATAGTTTATTGTTCATAATGGCTCGTTTTTTAGTAAAAATTTCCCACTAGAAATACACCGATTTTAGGCGTTGGAGCAAGCAGGAAACGGTGCTTTATTGGCGCTGCGAAATAAGTCTTTGAAAATTGGCTTAAACTTGCATTTCTTGTTTTTTGCTTTGGGTGTTGATAATGTTGACATTATAGCGGGTTTTTGGTATGATAAAGAAGTTGAAAAGCAAATATAAATTTGCGCTATGGCTCATTATTAAAGGTTGAAATAAGGGTTATGATACCCACATTATCGGCTCCTAATATACAGGTGGCACCACCTGCGGATACATCCATTTTTACCGGTCAGAACGCTGACGCGGCATTGGGTCGTCTGCCTGTGGTGACGGTACCGCCCACAGTAACTAATGCCAAAGTAGCAGATGATAATCGTAGCCAGACGCAGCAACGTAATCCGCAAAACACCCCACCCCAAAATGCAGCTAAATCAGGCATCACTCCATTTTCACTCAGTGGAAGCGGCGAGTTGGCCTTCGAATCGCCCTATTCCACTACCTTTGTGGCGCAGCTTTTCGGGCAGTTTCAGCTTGACGATAGCAGTCTTGCAGATCTGGCTGGAGAAACCACAGATATTCCGCTGGGTTTTGTAAATTTTGATCGCCTATCGCAGGTGGATGTTACCAAATACATGCCAAGTTTTGCCTTTGGTCCGCGTACGGATACGGTCGAGCCACAACCATCACAGAGTGCCAGCACCACTCCAGTTGCCGCTCCACCGCGTGAAAACATAACGCCAGAAGTAGTACCTGTAGCGGCTTCGCAGCCTCAGGCAGTGGCCTCTGAAGTGGCTTCTACGGTGGCGCAAGTGAGTGCCGAAGCGTTGCAAGATACGCAGCCAGTGACAGCGCAAAATAATGCGGATGCTTTGACAACGCCCAGTGCGGCACCGCAACCCTCGCAATTGAGCGAGGCGCAAACCAATAATGCTTCATTATTGCAATATGGCACTAATAACGCTTATAGTTCTACACAAAGCCGTAATATGGTCAATCTTGCCACCGACAGCCGTGGTAGCGGCAGTGAAATCAGCTTGATTTCTTGATAAACACTAGGCCGAAGCTTTACCGCTCTCAATTTCTGCAAATGATAAATTCTCGCCCGTTACGTCATCCGTGCATTTGGTTAATGCTGTCTGCGATTCTTTGATATATTGGGTCAGCACTGCAATTTGCTGCGCTGTGGGTGTGTCGCTGGTGCCGTAAATGTTACGGCGCAGGGCTTCCGGCCATATTTTCGGATCATCATCGGCCATGCCATAGGCCTCTAACCGGCCATAAAATGCACTCGACATTTTTTGTACACGATAACGGATTCCAGTGTCACCCACCCCCATCTCGCGCAGGCTGCGATCCATATCGGCAAAGTAATATTCTATGAGTTCACGGCTAAGTTCACGCAATTCTGGGCTGCGCTCAAAACCCGCTTGCAATCGTTGTAGTACCAAATGCATATGCAATATAATCATGTCAAACCGGCCATCCAATGTATCGGGCACGGCCAGCTCCGTATAAAAAACAGGGTTGCGCGCTTGCTCTACCAATGCGATATAAAGATATTGTGCGCGTTTTTTATCGGTATGCGATGTGAACAGGCGTTGCAGTTGCGCAAAAATAACCATAGGATGTAAAACCTGACATATAGGTGCTGTGCCATTGGCATCGTTTTAAATAAAGGCAAAGGCGAAGATGAGCGGAATTTTACAGATTTTACGGGTTGGGTCAACATGTGCGCTGATGACAGTGATAATAATGGCCTGTGATGGAGTTAAAAAAGTAGATAACCGTGGCTACATTGCTACTAAACCAGTGGCAGAAAGTATTGTTGAGGGCAAGACCACCCGCGCAGAAGTGCGTGAGTTGCTCGGCTCTCCTTCTACCGTGTCAAGCTACCCGCCTGAAACCTGGTATTATATTAGTCGTGAACGCCAAACGGTGGCATTTTTAGCGCCTAAACTTAAAAAACAAAAAGTAGCACAGATAGAATTTGATGCGGATGGTCGGGTGAGCAAGTTTGAGCATATCAACGAAGCGGCGGCCCGTGACATGGAATATGTGGATCGCAAAACACCTACCGAGGGCAGAAGCCTGGGATTAATGGAGCAATTGTTGGGTAATTTGGGACGATTTAACACTCCGCGTGATTCTACACAAAGTCGCCAATAAATAATTTCAGGTTCGCTTATACGTGTAATACGGTATAGGTCTGCGTGGTGTCGCCATGATTTGGAGCGGCACTGTCTTCATCTTTCCAGATATTATAGCGCAGCACCTCCCAGCGGTCAGCATCCAAGCCAACCACGGTATGAAAAAGATTGGGATTTTGCAACAGGGTTTCCTGATGCTTCTTTTCGCGGTCAAACAGCGCTTCTAACGGTTCTTCCGGCACAATAGAATCGGCCTCGCGTACTGCATAGCAGGGCTGGCCAGTATATATTCCGCGTTGCTGATTCAGTACTGCCCAAGTGCGCACACGCGGGCGACTAAAGCTGGTGGTTACTCCGTGGAACAAATCGTCCATCAAAAAGTCCCGCATTTTAGTAATGTCGTCCCATATATAAAAAGGGGCATAGATTTTATCTTTATGATTTGCCAGATAGTTTTTATGCACTAAGCCGGGAACAGCATCAAACAAGGCCTTGCGTTCCTCCACCCTCGATTCGATGCGCTGCATGTCATAATCTTCGGGCAGGTGAATAGTGTATTGCATGGCAAGCATAAGGCAAGGGTGTCCTTTGTAGAAGTAGCGAGTGCCGCAAAAAGTTAAGGTCTGCCATAAAGAGCAAATGGCTAACTATGACAATACCCTAATTTTGATGGTAATTGTATCGCTTTTTCATCATAGCTCAGAGTAATGGCATTGCCCTGCGCGCATTGCCCAATCGCATGAATGGCAATATTTTGTGCAGCGGCACGTTCTTGTAGCAACGCACGATTTTCTGGTGCAACGGTAAAGAGGCACTCGTAATCATCACCACCTGTAGCCAATGCTATGTAATCATCGGATGTTTTTGCATGGGGTTTGGCTGCATCTGAAAGAGGAATAGTATCCAATCGAATACGCAATGCCAGTTTGGATTGAGCCGAAAGATGCTGTGCGTCTTGCAGCAAGCCATCGGATATATCCATTGCGGCGGTGGCAAATTCGCGTAGCAGTGAAATAGCCTCTATTCGCGGCTGGGGAAGTTGATAGCGATGGAGTAAAAAGCTGTCGTTTATTGTGCCTTGTGCCACTTGTAGTCCTAGTGTGGCATCTCCTATGGTACCGGTAACATAAAGGATATCGCCCGCTTTGGCGGTGCTTCGGCGCAGAATTTTCGGTGTATAACCAATGGCGGTGAGGGTGATTACTATTCCTTGGTTGCTGGCCGTAGAGTCGCCCCCTAATAGAGAAATGTCATAGCGTTGCTGATCGGCGGCAAGACCGCTGCAAAAATCGGCAATCCATGCTTCATTATAGTTTTGTGATAGGCTGAGGGAAAGCAGATAGCCAAACGGTTCGGCGCCTTTTGCCGCTAAATCGGACAGGTTAACCCGCAGGGCTTTTTGCGCAATCAGGGCAGCAGGTTCAGCGCCGGTAAAATGAATGCCTTCCACCAACGTATCTTGCGTAATAACCAGTTGCTGTCCGTCTGGGGGGGTGAATGCTGCGGCATCATCGGTCAGACCAAAAGCGCCATCATCGGTGGCAAGGGGGGCAAAATAGGTGGCGATGCGCTCAAATTCATCAATGTGGAGCT
>JAKUPQ010000046.1:9139-18939 GCA_022450665.1 Alphaproteobacteria bacterium
CGGGCCGGAGATTGCCGCGTCATCTACCTGCAGTCCAAACCGCCCCCCTCCGGTGTCTAGGCCGGCAATTTAGCTCGTGTTGCGCTGATAATCATCCATGTGGAGCTAATGGGGGTGCTTTTTGGCTTTACTAGCCAATATGCCATTAACAAACCCCACTTCGGCGTCATCGAAATAGGCCTCTGTCAGCAAAACATATTCGCTAATAATAATGCTGGCGTTGCGGTCTTTTTTTGCCAGAAGTTCGGCAATGGCGATGCGCAGAATTGATTCTAGTAACGGGCCCATGCGCTCGCTGTTCCATTTGTCGCCAATCGAAGCTTGTAGCAATTCGGTGCTGCTGCTCTCATGGCTTTGGGCGCTTTGTAGTAACGTGACCAGCATGGCACGCTCGGGAGTCTCGCTGAAAGTGGTTTCATCGTCGGCATTGCCACTTGCTTGCTGATAATCGGCAATAAGCTGATCCACCCAGTCTTCTATGGTCGGAGTATGGGGATCAGTATTAAAATGCCCTGCATATAAGGCGCGAATCGCCAAAAGGCGGGCAGCTTGTTTGCGCCGCAAAGAACGGTTGGGTGCAGGTTTTTTTGCAGTGGGTTCAGCCATCAGGCAGCATCCTTTATCAATCCGAATTGGCGTTTGAGTGTCAGCATTGCTACACAGGCATTAGCGGCAAACCCACCTTTGTCTTTATCGGCTACGCGGGCGCGTGCAAGGGCTTGTGTGCGATTTTCCACGGTGAGTATGCCATTGCCAATAGGCACCATATATTGCATAGCCAAATCGGCTAGTCCGCGTGCGCTTTCGGCACAAACATAATCATAATGAGTGGTTTCACCGCGTATAACGCAGCCCAGTGCCACATAACCAGCATATTTTCCTGTTTCCATGGCCATGCGGATTGCGGTGGGAATTTCTAATGCGCCGGGGACAGAAATGCTTTCATAGCTGTATCCTGCGGTGATGAGGGCAGCTTTTGCACCGGCATTTAGTTCGTCGGCAATATCATCATAAAACCGCGCATCTACAATTAAAATTACGTTGCTCATGTGTTTTTTCCGTGATGTGGAATGGTTTCATATCCGGCAATACGCAAGCCGTAGCCATCCAAACCTACCACTTGCCGTTGAGAATTGGAAAGCAGGGTCATGTTGGTAATGCCCAGATCCAACAATATTTGTGCGCCAATGCCGTAGTCGCGTAGATCAAAGCTGGGTGGTTGGCTATCTACTTGTAGTCGCGCCAGCATACGCTCGGATACGGCATTGCGATAAGGTGGGCGCAGCAATACGATGACGCCGTTGCCATGGGCAGCAATTTTTTCCATGGCCGGATGCAAATCGCTTTCGCGGCCATTATGTACATCGCCTAGTACATCATACAGCACATCCAGCGCATGCATCCGCACCCATGTAGGCTGGTCGGGCTGGATATCGCCCTTTGTTAGCACAATATGTTCGGCATATTCGATTTTGCTGGCATATACATGCATTTTCCACTCGCCACCATATTCGCTGTGAAATGGCGCTTCTAAAATGCGCTCTACCATGCGCTCATTGCGACGGCGATAAGAAATTAAATCGGCAATGGTGCCGACGTTTAGTTTATGAGTTTTGGCAAATTCCATCAAATCAGGCAGGCGCGCCATGGAGCCATCGTCATTCATGATTTCACAAATTACGCCTGCGGGTTGCACTCCGGCCATACGGGCAATATCTACAGCAGCTTCGGTGTGGCCAGCGCGTACAAGCACGCCACCATCGCGGGCAGCGAGAGGAAAAATATGTCCCGGAGTGGCAATATCGCCCGGGCGGAATTGTGGGTTAATGGCGGTGCGGATGGTATGAGTACGATCCGCGGCGGATATTCCGGTGGTCACCCCTTCACGCGCTTCAATAGAAACCGTAAATGCAGTCTCGTGACGCGAAGTGTTGTGCTGGGTCATCATGGGGATTCCCAACTGCTGAATGGCATCACGGGTAAGGGCAAGACAAATTAACCCACGCCCGAATTTTGCCATAAAATTAATGGCTTCCGGTGTTACATGATCGGCAGGAATTACAAGGTCGCCCTCGTTTTCACGGTTTTCGTCATCAACCAGAATAAACATACGTCCGGCGCGGGCGTCTTCGAGAATCTCGTCAATACTCGCCAGTGTAATTGCCGTGTCGGTAGTAGTCATGGGATATTATATCTTCCGTGAATTAAGCCAGATTTCTTGTGCGCTCACGTAACATACATAACGCGTGCCTACAATAAAACATCAGTCATAGCGGATTTGATTATAAAAGGCAATCGCACACGCAGCCTATGGCGAACGCTAACGGGCGTAGCTTGGTTCTTTTTCAATTCTAACGTTATTGCTAAATTGAAACGTAGCGCGATTTTCGCCTTTTCTTGTTGAAATTTTAATGCCTTCGGCCAAAGTGCGATCCAGCGTTTGGGTGGGCGGCTGTTTAAACAGGGCACCATCTACGGTTTCTACCAACATGGTGGATTGTCCGCTCATATCAAAACAGCGAATAGTAAGGTCTTGATCGTCTACTTTTACCGTGCCTTTATTACCTTCTTCCAGATGCTTCATTGCCCATTTAATGCGATCAGGCTGTACCTGTCTTGGAATAGCGGCATTGGTAAATGTGCGCTTTAATTTGCCTTCCTGCGCGTCACTTTCCATAGCGGCTTTTACTAGTTGCCGCCCGTCAATACCAATTTTACCCAGCATATCTTCAGCAAAATCGCCGCAATTATGTTTAAACACGTTATACTTACCGTGATAGGTTTGACCAAGGCCAGAAATAGTGTGTTCCATAATGTCGTGTTGAGCGGGGCTAATGAGCGTGGCCATAATTCCGTGGCCTTTTTCTTCATCGGTAAGCTTTACGGTGCCGGGCGAAGATTGTGCCGCAGCGGTTACAAATGCACCGGCATGTGCGGCGCCGCCTATAGCTGCAACCCGGGTAGCGGCTTTGACTTTACTAAACAATCCGCCATTTTTAGTGCTACGGCTACGGGTGAGTAGGGCGACTGCACCGCCTGCCGCTACAGCGCTGCCTAGAGGTTTGACCGTGTTGCGCGTTTCAAGACCGCGTGCGTGCGCTGTGGGATTTTCATCGCTGGTGCGTTTGCTGCAATTGGCACGTTCGCTTGCTTCTCTCCATAGCGAAGTGGATGGCCAAAAAGATCCGGCAGCATGGCAATCGTAGCCTTCTACGTTCTTAATACGGGAAGTGCCAATTAATTTGGTTTTGGCTTCCCCAAGTTGCAGCTTGCCCACACTGACAGCGGTATGGCCGGTATCGGTGCGCTTTTTGTTTGTATCGCGCCAGTTTACTACAGCCACATCCGTTTTTGGTCCGGTTTTCAAGGCTTCATAATAATCTTCGATTTTGTTGGCGGTAGCGGGCTCTTCTGCCTGCTGTTCTTTTTCGGACAGCCACGGGGTGCCATTGCGGGTAATAAACTGCACAGAATCGGCATATTTATCCATGTAATCATGAAATTCTTTGGGAATGTCAACGCTAACGGGGGTTTTCATCTCAGGTTTATCAATCACCACCTGATGTTTTTCGGGGTGATAGGTAACATTTTCGTGGTTTAAATCAATTAAACGGTATTTTTTATCTATTGTTTTTCCGGACAGCACTTCATCGAGAGTAGAATGCTCTCCCTTTAATCCGCTTATAAAACTTTTTAACGCCATTAATTAATGGCTCCTAAATGCTATAAGTCAATATGACTTATGTTATTATTTTTGCTCAATAAGTCGCTGTACGTAGCGGGCAATAACATCTATTTCAAGATTCACTTTATCGCCTACATCGAGCCTGCTTAATGTTGTAGCATAAAGTGTATGGGGAATTATATTAAGGTTTAATGAATTTTCTGTTACAAAGTTCACGGTCAGGGAAACGCCATCTACTGTAACTGAGCCTTTAGCAGCCATAAACCGCATGACTTCTTCAGGCGCGGTGATTGCCATGCGCACTGAATCGCCCTCTTGATATTTCTCGCAGATTTTACCTACGCCGTCCACATGGCCGCTAACCATATGTCCACCCAGTTCATCGCCCATGCGCAAGGCGCGTTCCAAATTTATTTCGCGGCCTTCGCGCCATTTTTCAAGGGTGGTGCAGGCAAGTGTTTCGGCAGAAACATCTACACTGAACCAGTCGCCATAGGCGGTATCGTAGCCTTTGTTGATAACGGTAAGGCATACGCCGCTACAGGCGATGGATGCGCCAAGGTCGATGCTGTCATGCGCGTAGGCGGTGGAGATAATGAATCGGGAATCGCCACGCACTTCTTTGCTTTGGACCGTGCCAATATCGGTGATAATACCGGTAAACATAGGTTTCCATATATTTGGAGTTAGGGTTTGGGGCGCGTATATATTTCCAAATGATCGCTGCCAAAATAAAGTATATCAGAGCGTGACAGGCGCGGCAAATCCGAAGGTGCATCGGCAATATGAGCGGTGAAGGCATCTGGCGCATTATTGCCCAGCACAATTGGCGCACGAAACCAATATAGCATGTCTATCAGCCCGCTTTGCCACAAGCTGCCATTCAGCGTGGCCCCACCTTCGGTAAGCAGGCGTGCAAACATACGTGTGATCCGTCAACTTTTAATGGCACAACGTGTATTCCGCATTGTTCTAAAGCCGCTTTTCGCGATGCATCCTTGCTTATGGTCAGTAGCCACACGGGCGTTTGCCTAGCTGTCTGTGCAAGTTGGCTTTTGAGGGGGAGCCTGAGCTGGGAATCTACTACCACACGTATGGGTGAATAGTGCGTCAATCCCTCGATACGGCAAGTAAGGTCAGGATCATCGGCCAGTACTGTGCCTATGCCGGTGAGAATAGCGTCATTGCGGGCGCGAAGACCATGGGCATAATTGCGTGCTTGTGCATTGGTAATCCATTGGCTTTGTGCTTCGGCATTAGCGATTTTTCCATCCAGTGACGTAGCAATTTTACAGGTAATATAAGGGCGGTTACGTTGTATACGCGAGAAAAACCCTGAATGTTGCTGTGTGGCTTCTGTGGCCAACATGCCCGTTTCTACGGCTATTCCGGCCTGTTGCAGCATAGTGATGCCTTGGTGGTCTACCCGTGGGTCGGGATCGCTGCATGCAATCACAACACGGGCAATTCCAGCATCTATCAGGCTTTGGGCGCATGGCGGTGTGGTGGATTTATGGGCGCAGGGCTCCAGTGTGACATAGGCGGTTGCACCCATGGCGGCAGATCCGGCAATAGCCAGCGCTTGTGTTTCGGCATGGGGGCGACCAGAGTCTGCGGTGCGCGTGGCGGCAAGAATATGCTCACCTTTGGTAATAATACAGCCAACACTGGGGTTTGGCCATGTGCGCCCTAATCCACGCTCTGCTATGCGCAGGGCATAATGCATCATGCGCTGATCAAATTCAGAATCGGGGCATTGGGAATGCTGCATAGGGCAGCTTACTTCTTGCCAGCAGGTTTGGTTGGTTTGGCTTTATCAGCTTTTTCAAGTTCGTTGATAGTGCCAACAAATTCTTCAAAGTCACGGGCTTCAGCAAAGTTGCGATAAACCGAGGCATAGCGCACATAGGCAACTTTATCCAGCTCTTTCAAGCCTTCCATTACCATTTCGCCAATTTTATCTGATTCAATCTCGCTTTCACCCTGACTTTCCAGCTCGCGAACGATTTTAGAGATTACCTGTTCCACCTGATCTGCTTCGACAGGGCGCTTACGCAGTGCCATTTGCATGGAGCGGGCAATTTTATCGCGGTCAAATACTTTACGCTCGCCATTGCGTTTGAGTACGGTGAGTTCGCGCAAATGAACACGCTCAAAAGTCGTGAATCGTGAGTTGCATTCTGGACAATAACGGCGGCGGCGAATGGTTAGCCCGTCTTCGCTTGGGCGCGAGTCTTTTACCTGAGTGTCGGAATTTCCGCAGAAGGGGCAACGCATGGCTTTGTCTTTCGTTGTTGAACTCAGAAACTAATTTTATGCCTTAATAAATTGGGAAATCTGCGCATAATGCTTCGACTTTAGCGCGTACTTCCGCTTCTACTTCGCTGTTATCTTCGGGGTTGGCCGCAAGCCCGTCCAGCACATCGCCAATCAGGTTGCCAATTTGTGCAAACTCGCTTGTGCCAAAGCCACGGGTGGTTCCTACGGGTGTTCCCAGTCGGATGCCAGAGGTTACGAATGGCTTTTCGGGGTCAAAAGGAATTGCGTTCTTATTGCAGGTGAGACCGGCATTTTCTAAGCTGGCTTCCACCGCTTTTCCGGTAAGTTTTTTCGGGCGTAAATCAACCAATAGTAAATGGCTGTCGGTGCCGCCGGTAACAATATCTACGCCGCGAGCCATCAAAGTTTCGCCCAGTTTGCGCGCATTCGCAACAACCGCTTGGCCATAATCTTTGAAATCCGGTTGTAGCGCTTCGCCAAATGCCACGGCTTTTGCTGCGATAACATGCATGAGTGGGCCGCCCTGCAATCCGGGGAAAATGGCAGAATTGATTTTTTTTGCAATCGCCTCGTTATTGGTTAAAATCATGCCGCCACGGGGGCCGCGCAAGGTTTTATGTGTGGTGGTGGTTACTACATGTGCGTGGGGGAAGGGGCTGGGATATACGCCAGCAGCCACCAAACCCGCAAAATGTGCCATATCCACCATAAATACCGCACCAACATTGTCGGCAATCTGACGAAACCGGGCGAAATCAATTTCTCGTGGATAGGCGGAACCACCGGCGATGATTAGTTTTGGTTGGTGTTCTTTGGCAAGTTTTTCTACGGCATCATAATCTATCAATGCATCGCTTTGGCGTACACCGTATTGCACTGCATTGAACCATTTACCTGACTCATTGGGCGCGGCGCCATGGGTTAAGTGGCCGCCTGCAGCAAGGGACATGCCCATGAAGGTGTCGCCGGGTTGTAATAGTGCCAGAAATACGCCCTGATTTGCTTGCGAGCCAGAATGGGGCTGCACATTGGCGTAGGCACAACCAAACAATTCTTTTGCGCGTTCAATTGCCAGTAATTCAGCTTCGTCCACAAACTCACAGCCGCCATAGTAGCGTTTATGCGCATAGCCTTCAGCATATTTATTGGTAAGGACGGTGCCTTGGGTTTCCAGCACCGCATGACTAACAATGTTTTCTGATGCAATAAGTTCGATCTGGCTTTTTTGGCGGTGCAATTCTTTATCGACACTTTGCTTAATAGCAGGATCGGTTTCGGCCAGTGAAGCAGAGAAAAAACGGCTACGGTTTAAATTTGTCATAGAATGAGAACTTTGCGTTGCTGTGGTCATTGCAATTTACTTTCTTTGGGTTGATGTGCCGGTTTACGACATCTTTTCAATGCGGCGACTATGGCGCCCCCCTTCAAATTTTGTATTTAAAAACTGATCTAAGCATTCCTGGGCCACATCTTCTGTGGTGAGGCGTGCCCCGAGGGCTAATACATTTGCATCATTATGCTGTCGCGCCAGACGTGCCATTATTCCGCTGGTGCAAAGTGCGGAGCGAATATGGCGATAGCGGTTAATGGCGATACTGATACCAATTCCAGAGCCACAAATGACGATACCTCGATTCGCCTGCCCCCATGCTATGGCTTGCGCTACGGCGGTGGCATAATCGGGGTAATCCACAGAATCTGAATTATCTGTGCCTAAATCAAGCGAGGTGATGCCTTGCGCGCTCAATAACTTTTTGAGGCTTTCTTTCAGCGCAACCCCTGCATGGTCGCTGGCAATAGCTATGGTAGAGTGTGGCGTGGCTTCTCGCAATGACTTTGTCGGAGCAGGTAACGTGGGTTTTGGTGTGGGTGCAGTTTTTTTGCTTTTTTTGCCAGCAGGATTAGCCGCAGCCGCAGAGGCTTGCATTAGAGCTTCGGGCTCGGCGGCATTTTGTGTGGCCTTTGCTTCGCGCTTCGCTTCCCAGCTGGAGGGAATTGAACTGTCTTCTTTTCGCAGCTTAGTGCGGTGCATCACTACCATATTAAGGCCTGTTTTTGCCTTGGGAAAGTGTTCTTTAACGGTTGCAATTACTTCGTCATTGGTTTTTCCGGCTTTAATTGCAGAATGAACAACAGAGGTAATATTTTCTTTTTTTGATGGTGTGACTTTTTTGCTTTTTTTCGGGCGGATGGTTTTTACATCTATTCCCTGTTTGCGCATTTCGCTGCGATAATTATGTATGGTAGCTGCCGTGGTGCGTGCTTCGGGGAAGTGTTTTTTTACATTACGCAAAATTTGTGCAGGGGTTTTTTCTTCCAACAATCCCTGACGAATGAGTACGGCTATAGTAACCTTCTCGTTAGGGACGGCAGCATTGATTTGCTTGCCTGTGTCTGATTTATCAGGATTTTTTTTGCTTTTTGGGCGTCCCCGACGTGGTGCATTATCGTTGGTGGTCATGTATTCCTCTACACGATATATTTCAGCGAATAGTTATGCATACTATATTTAGTCATTTCAAGGATATGCCATGAAACTACCCATCTGGCAACCAAAATTTCCTATATTTCGCGCTTTTACTTCGTGTTCTTGACCTGCTAGGTATAATTAAAATGATTTTATAAAGGATAGATTCATGGCGCCTGAATGGATACCGGAATGGTTTATTTTATCACTGGTTGCGGTGGTAGGGTTGATATTTGGCAGCTTTGTAACATTGGCAAGTTATCGGCTGCCACGGGATGAACCTATTGTAATGGGGCGTTCGCGCTGCCCATCGTGCAAAAACACCCTGGGCCTGTTGGCGCTGTTTCCGCTGTTTTCGTGGCTGATACAATGCGGAAAATGCGGCTATTGCAAGGCGCCGGTGAGCGCCCGCTATCCCATTACCGAAGCGGTGCAGGCGCTGCTTTTTATTGCGGTGTATGTGTCGCAAGGACTAACATGGCAGGCTGGGGTTCTTGCGCTGTTATCGGTGGCGTTGCTGATTATGGTGGTGGTGGATTTTGAGTGGTATATTATTCCAGATGAAATTCAGATTACCTGTGTGATTCTTGCGGTGCTTTATCACTGGGTGGCTGCCACACCCATCGATAATGTGCTTGCGGGCGCGGCAATGGGGCTGGCTTTAGGGTTTGGGCTAAGATTTGGTTATGGTTGGCTACGCAAAAAAGAAGGTCTGGGCTGGGGTGATGTTAAATTTTTATTTGTGGCGGGGCTGTGGCTTGCAAGCATCGAAGACTGGCCGGCCTTTTTGTTTTATGCTGGGATGCTGGGTGTGATAACTGCCGTAATATGGCGGGCGATGGGCAAGGGCGAGCGCTTTCCGTTTGGCCCTGCTCTGGCAGGAGCCCTGCTACTGACTTTACTCACCCCATCAACACCATTATTTTTCTGGACAATAGGGCGTATATACGCATAAATGCTAGGAGATGTATGAATATATGGCAATGTATGCCTGCCCATATTCTTTAAGGTAGCCGAAGATATATAACGATAAAAACCTACATAAATATTTTCGGTTGATTCCCACCCCTTAAACAGGTTAAATATTAATATATTGGGTATTAAAGGAAGAGCCTATACTATGTATAGTAGGTCATCACGATTAAATCACCACCTCAAACACAGCTGTGTCCCCCTTGTTCTCTCCGCTTTTATTGGTTTGGCAGGTTGTGCGGATAAGGATGCAAATATTTTTGATCCTGAAAAATACGATCATATTGATCGTAAACAGAATCTCAGCCGCGAAGATTATCGGAATATGGCAAAGGTCGATCCTGATAAGCTGGAACCACATTTTGAAGGTGAAGCACAAACGAGTGTTGATCTCGG
>JAKUPQ010000047.1 GCA_022450665.1 Alphaproteobacteria bacterium
ATGCGGTCACCAAGCAGGTGTTGCCGATTTATGATAAGCCTATGATTTATTACCCGCTTTCTATGCTTATGCTTGCGGGAATTCGCGATATACTCATTATCAGCACCCCACGCGATTTGCCAGTGCTTGAAAATCTGTTAGGAGATGGCAGCAAATGGGGCGTGAGCTTTAGCTACAAAGTACAGCCTAACCCCGAAGGCATTGCACAGGCATTTATTCTTGCAGAAGATTTTATTGGCGATGAGCCTGTATGCCTTATTTTAGGCGACAATATTTTTTATGGACATTTTCTCAACGAAAAACTCGGCAAAGCTACCGATCTTCAAGATGGCGGCGCTGTATTCGCATACCATGTCAGTGATCCACAACGCTATGGGGTAATAGAATTTGATGCAAATGGCAAAGCGCTGTCGATTGAAGAAAAACCCAAAGTGCCTAAATCGTCCTGGGCGGTAACCGGATTATATTTTTATGATTCGGATGTGGTGAAAATCGCAAAAAATTTGAAGCCTTCTGCCCGAGGAGAGCTTGAAATTACCGATGTAAACCAAGAGTATCTAAAGCGTGGTAAGTTGCAAGTGCATCGTATGGGGCGCGGCACGGCGTGGCTTGACACCGGTACGCGTGATTCGTTGCTTTCAGCCGCGCAGTTTGTACAAGCAATTGAAACCCGTCAAGGTCAAAAAATAGCCTGTCTCGAAGAGGTTGCATTTCAACAAGGATATATAGATAGTAAACAGTTATTGGCGCTTGCGGATGAGCTGGGGCAAAATGAATATGCTAATTATTTGCGTATGGTAGTAAAAGAACATGTGGTGGGTATCTGATGAAGTGTAACCGAATTGCAGTTTTAGGGGCTAATGGTCAGGTTGGCCGCGCATTGGTTGATGTGTTAGGCAATCGTGCCACAGCCCTAACCCGTGCTCAGGCAGATTTGAGTCAACCCGCTACGCTCACTGCGGTGCTGGATGAAATAGCGCCAGATGCTGTCATTAACGCTGCTGCATATACTGCTGTAGATAAAGCAGAAGTGGAAGATGAAGCCGCGCATACAGTAAATGCTGAAGCTCCTGCAATTTTAGCGCAATGGTGCAAACAGCATGACGTACCATTTATCCATTATTCTACCGATTATGTTTTTGATGGCTCTGGAAACACTCCGTGGCAAGAAAGCGATGCCGTAGCGCCTTGCAATATCTATGGCAAAACCAAACTGGCTGGTGAACAAGCGATTGCTAGTTCAGGCGGAAAATTTTTCATTTTCCGCACATCCTGGGTTTATGATGCACAGGGCGCAAATTTTTTAAATACCATGCTGCGTTTAGGTGCAGAGCGTGAAGCATTGAATATCGTTTCCGATCAAATAGGCGCTCCTTCATATGCGCCGCATTTGGCAGAATATACTGTAAAGGTTCTGGATGCCGCTACGCAAATGCAGAAATTCCCCAGCGGCATATATCATATGGTTAATCAGGGTGAGGTTAGCTGGCATGGCTTTGCTAATGCCATATTTGAAGCCGCACGTAGCCATGGTGAAACGCTTATCATAAAAACGGTTGAGCCAATACCCAGTTCGGCTTATCCTACTCCGGCGCAACGTCCGCTAAATTCACGTTTAAGCTGTCAGGCGCTGCAACACGTATTTGGAATTACCATGCCATCATGGCAAGAAGGTTTAACGCAAGCTATGGAGCAGAAATATCATGCAAGCAATCACATGCCCGCTTGAAGGTCTGATATTGGTTGAGCTAAAAGTCCATGGCGATAGCCGGGGTTTTTTTGTAGAGCGTTTTAGCGAGCAAAAATTTGCCGAATTTGGGTTGCCAACGCATTTCGCACAGGATAATCACTCTCGCTCCGCGCCGGGTGTGCTACGAGGCTTGCACTATCAGCATGGCCCTGCACAAGGGAAGTTAGTGGGAGTTGTAAAAGGCCGCGTGTGGGATGTGGCGGTAGATATTCGCGTTGATTCACCCACATTTGGTCATTACTATGGTGTGGAATTGTCGGATACCAATGGGTTGTTGTTTTGGATTCCTCCTGGATTTGCCCACGGATTTTGTGTATTGGGCGATGAGCCAGCAGATATGCTATATAAAGTTACCGCACCCTATAACCCTGATGGAGAAGGGGGAATCAGTTATGATGATAAAGACATCGGCATTAACTGGCCCATAGAGAACCCCACTATATCAGCAAGGGATACACGCCTTAAAAGTTTAACAGAATATAAAAAATCTGCACCAAACTGGAATGAATAAGCTACATAATAAAAGTTCCAAATAAAAGCTATCGGCTGAATGTATGAAAATAAATAATAATAAATCCACCAGTGTCGTTGTTGTAACATACCAGACAGGATCAGCGCTGTGGATATGCTTGTATCGTATTTTGCAGTTCAAAAACCTTCATGAAATTATCGTTGTTAATAACGGTAACGAACATGATGTGGAGGTGCATTTACGTAAACTTGAAAATAAACATCCAAGTTTCAAATATGTTACCGGCCATGGCAATGTAGGTTTTGCGCGAGCTTGTAATCTTGGCGTTAAAAATGCCACAGGCAAATATGTGCTGCTGCTGAATCCGGATGCGGTCTTATTGGAAGAAGATGCTTTGAATGCCATGACAGAGCTGTTTGAGCAAGACGGGCTGAAACCTCCAGTGGCACTTGTGGGTGGTATTTTACGTAACGAGGATGGCACCGAGCAACGCGCCAGCCGCCGCAACTTTATCACACCAAAAAATGCCATTATGGAGGGGTTGGGACTTCATAACATTCGTGTCATTCCCTATAAACGTATTAATATCCATGATCGCCGATTGCCAAAAGAGCCTGTTGCGATAGATGCAATTTCTGGCGCTTGTATGGCTATGGAACGTGAGCGCTATGAAATGATGGGTGGCCTCGACGAGGAATATTTCTTGCATGTGGAGGATATGGATATATGCCGTCGCGTAAAAAATGCTGGCGGTAGCGCATGGATACATCCCGATGTAAATATTTTGCATTACCGCAGCACAAGCCAGGTGAACAGTGTATTTGTAGAACGCATGAAAACCAAAGGCTTTTATCGCTATTTTAGCCTTCACCATCACAAAAATTATATATGGCGCGCTGTTATTAATGTTGTCATCACTTTGCGCTTGGCAGGTAAAATCACCGGCTCTTTCGCCGATGATAACCGCCCCATGCCCATGATTACCGACGCTGTAGGACTGCGCCGGGTGCAATCGATTATCCGTGGAGTTGAGGCTTCTATTCTGGCAATACGCAATAAGGTGCCATCGCCTTTGCCGGCAGGCTCCACCGTTTTGGTTACCGGTGCCAGCTCAGCGGTGGGCTTGTTTGCTATCGGGCGATTGCTTGCTCATGGCTGTAAGGTAATTGCGCTTAAACATAATACGCTATTAGGGTTTTTCCACCCTAATCTTACATGGATTGAGGGCGATTTAACTACACCAGAAAAACTTTCAGCTTCCTTGCAAGGGCTGAAATGCGAGTATGCATTGCATTGTGCACCTATATGGCATACTCATGATCTGGCAAAAGCCTTAAAGCCTGCCGGAGTTCGGCGCATTGTGGCTATTAGCTCTACATCATTACATTCCAAGGCAAAAAGCTCTTCGATGAAAGAGCGAAAAACGGCTAAGCGCCTCGTAAAAGGCGAGCAAATGCTCATGAGCGAAGCGCAGGAATTGGGCGTAGAGTGGACAATTATTCGTCCAACGCTGATTTATGGTGCAGGATTAGACCAAAACATTAGCCGCATTGCGGGCGTAATCGATGAGAAACGCAAGTTTGTGCTTCCAAAAGATGCTCAAGGGTTGCGCGCACCTGTCCATGCGGATGATGTGGCGCTGGCGGCGATAAATGCGCTGGGTGTGCCAGTTGCCGCCAATAAGCATTACTATTTGCAAGGCGGCACCGTGCTGCCGTATCATGATATGGTGGTTAAAGTGTTTGAGGCGATGCGTGTGAAGCCAAAAATCCGCGCTATCGCGAATTTACACCAGCTATGTGGCATTCTGCATGGTTTTATGCCAAACAAAGTGCCGCACCCAGCTGTGGCATTACGTATGCAGGACAATTTGGTGTTTGATGATTCGGCAGCGAAGACAGAGCTGGGAATTGCTCCACGCGAATTTCTCACCGATGGCATTTATGATTTAGGCGTGTGTGAAGAAGATATGTTCCGCTCGCTACTGCCCGTTTAATTCTACTTCATTCTGCTTTTCACAGAGAGATATATGACTCGTATCGCCTATGTAAATCATCGTTATGTGTCGCAGCACGAGGCGAAGGTGCATATCGAAGATCGCGGCTATCAGTTTGCAGACGGGGTATATGAGGTGATAACCTATTATAACCGTATTTTGGTGGATGGTGATTTGCATGTGGCGCGCTTGGTACGCTCGCTTGAAGCATTGGATATTGCAGTGCCCATGAGTCTGCGTGCGCTATCAGTGATTTTGCACGAGGTGATGGATCGCAATAATTTTGCCCATGGATCGCTCTATGTGCAGGTGACACGGGGAGTAGCAAAGCGCGACCATATCTTTCAATCCGCCATAACACCTTCACTTGTAATTACAGCAACACGCGAAAAACCCGTTAAAGCTGCCGAAGTGAGCATTGGCACTGAAGTAATTATCCGCGATGATATTCGTTGGTTACGCCGTGACATAAAATCGGTGGCACTGTTGCCAAATGTGTTGCTGAAAAACGAAGCCACAAAGCTTGGTAAGCGCGAGGCTTGGTTAATAGATGGGCAAGGCAATGTCACCGAAGGCTCGGTATCTAACGCATTTATTGTAGACAAGAACGGTGTACTAATAACCCGTAACGAGGAAATTTGTCTACTTGCGGGCATTACGCGCCATAGAATTTTGGAAATTGCGAAAGAAGCGGGTATTCCTGTAGAGCTTCGCCCCTTTACCCCGCAAGAGGCGAAGCAAGCAAACGAGGCGTTTCTTTCTAGCAGCACATCGCATTTGGTGCCGATTATAAAGATAGATGATACAACCATTGGTGAAGGCAAGCCGGGGGCGGTATTCCATACGCTGTTTGGACGTTACATTGATTATATAGAACATGAAACCGGTAAAACCATATGGCAATTGAACTAAAAACCCCAAAAGCGATTATATTTGATTGGGATAATACCTTGGTGAACACATGGCCGCTTATTCATAACGCCCTGTACGAAACCTTTAATAAATATGGCTTAACCCCTTGGTCACTGCAAGAAACCAAAGATAATGTAGGGCATTCTTTACGCAATTCTTTTCCTGTGTTGTTTGGCGAAAACTGGGAACGTGCCGGTGCAGACTACCAAGCGTTTTACCAGCGCGATCATTTGAGTAAGCTGCAAATTCTGCCACTGTCGGAAGATGTTTTACAATATTTGCACGACAAAGGCGTATATCTGGCAGTAGTGAGCAATAAAAAAGGACATAATCTGCGTGCAGAAGCGGAGCACATTGGTTGGGCAAAATATTTTGATAAGCTCATAGGCTCCGATGATGCTCCCAATGATAAACCCCATCCCGACCCCGTATATATGGCGTTAGAGGGCAGTGGACTAAAAGCGGGGGATGAAGTGTGGTTTGTGGGAGACACAGCGGTAGATTTGGAATGCGCTAAAAACACAGGGTGCAGTGCTGTGCTGTATGGCGAAGCGGTGGTAGAAAACCTAGAGGAAGGTTTGCGCTATCGTGGTTTTGATGTGCAGCACTTCACACCCGATCACCACAGTTTTCTAGCGCTGCTTAAGCAGAAACTGTGATTTTTCCGGCAAGCTCCTTGTGATGTGTTTGTGCCTGTGAAAGTAGCTCTAACAAATGTTTCTGACTGGCGACTGTTGGGTCGGATAGTGCGTTATGAATATCCAGCAATGCACGATGGAATTTCCCTAAACAACGCGCCACATGCGCATAGCAATCAGAAATTGCGCCCATGTCATCATTCGGATCTTGTGCGGCGGGAGCTGTAAAATCGCGGAAACCGGTTCCAGCATAGGATGCTAGCTGTATAGAGTTTTGCTCTTCAAACTGATTGATAACGGATATAAGTGCCGCCGAGGCCAGCAGCGGAAAATAGCGCACCGCAACCTGTGGCGAGTCTTTCGATTCCACACCTTTCCTTTCGCCATCCGAAAACTCGTTTTTCATGTGGTCAATAGTAGCCAGCACATGGGCAATAGCATGGCTGAGAGAATCCATGTTGGCTGTGGCAATCTCGGCCCAGAGTTTTGGATCAGAGCTGCCAAGTCGGATAAAAGCACTAAATGACGATGGAATATGCTCTGGATAGGTTTCGCCCGCAAGGGCTGTGCATGCAGCATAGGCCATCATTTGCGGTAAGTGCGATACATAACCATATAAAATGTCGTGGTTACGGTCTGCCATGCGTTCCGGCTGAGAGCCAACGGCTTCCCATAAACGTGCAATTGCGGCAATTGCTCTGTCGGATGTGGTGCCTTTATCGGGTGAAAGTATTACCAATTTACCGTTAAACAATGTGTTATCTGCGGCGGTTGCGCCACTAACGCTACGTCCTGCAATAGGATGGGCAGGCACAAAATCTACATACTCGGGTAAATGTGGGGCAATGGCCGCAATGGCCGCTTGTTTTACCGATGCTACATCGCTTACCACCGAACCTTCACGTAACACAGGCGCTATATTCCGCGCAATTACTCCTAAGGTTGATATTGGTGTAGCTAAAATTACAATATCTGCAGTAGCCGCTGCATCGCTAAGGGATGCGGCACGATCTATATACCCCTGTTTAAGGCAATATTTCATACTTTCTTTATTCGTATCGCACCCGATAATTTCTCCGCTGGCGCGGCTTTCTTTGAGCGCAGCAGCAAAAGATGCACCAATAAGCCCCAAGCCAATAATAGCGACGGTGGGCTTAGACATAAGGGTGTTTTCGCAAATTTTGTTATGAAGCTGACCGCTCATGCCATAAATTCCTGCATTGCTTCAATAAGCAACGTGTTTTCTTCTTGCGTACCAATAGTAAAACGCAAGCTGTTAGGAAGTTTATATGCGCCAACTTCACGTGCAATAATATTTGCGTTTAACAAATGTGTGTTGGCGGCTTGTGCGGTTTTTCCTGTGGCAGGGAAATGCACTAAAATAAAGTTTCCGGCGCTTGGAGTTACTTCGAGTTCCATAGCGGTGAGTGCCTCGTTAAGTCGCTGGCGTTCTTTTGCATTATATTCTACTGCATAGCGGGTATAGGCGGTGTCTTTCACTGCGGCTATCGCAGCGACCATGGCTGCCGAATTAACATTAAACGGACTACGCACACGATTTAACACAGAAACCACTGCCTCTGGCGCATATGCCCAGCCAATGCGTAATGCAGGCAAGCCATATATTTTAGAAAATGTGCGCAGCATTACAGTGTTGTTGGTAGATTCTACCAATTTTGCACCAGCATCATAATCCGCATCCTCCACATATTCTGCATAGGCGGCATCGAGTACCAGCAACACATGTTCTGGTAATTCTGCACGCAAACGGTCTATTTCTGATTGCGCCACTAAAGTTCCAGTGGGGTTGTTAGGGTTTGCAACAAAAACAATTTTGGTGTTTTCAGTGACAGCATCTAATAAAGCATCAACATTAGTCGTCAAGTTGGTTTCGGGCGCGGTAACAGGCGTTGCACCATGGGCGATGGTATAAATTTTATACATCAAAAAACTGTGTTCGCTGTATAACACTTCATCGCCTTTTCCTGCATAGGCATGAATCAGAAAGTTGATAAGTTCATCTGAGCCTGCTCCCATGACTAGGCGATTGATATCTAAACTAAATACTTCTGCAATGGCCTCACGGATTGCGTGCGCAGCACCATCAGGATAGCGGTGCAAATCCGACATAGTGCGAAAAGCCGCGATCGCTTTTTGGCTGGGGCCGAGCGGATTTTCATTAGATGAAAGTTTGATAATACGTTGCTTAGTAGACTCCCCTTTAGATTTTCCCTGTGCATAAGGAGTGATATCAAGAATATGAGCTTTAGCTTGAGGCAACGACATAACAAACTCTTTTAGCAGGTAGATGAGGTGGTGATAGGGGTGGCATAACTGCCAAGTACTTTACCAAAAATCAAGGCTTCACCTAGCGTTTCCAGCACTTTGGTGAAACGTGAATCTTCTGCATTTACAAATTCCTCCACTTGCAGCAGATGGCAAACATTATTACCAGCGGTGCTATTGGTAAATGCAATGCGCGAGGCTTTCATGCCAGATGTAGCAAAAGCGGTGGTTAGGCGGTGAATGCTGATATCATGGGTTTCTACAGCGATCAGCGTAATATCGCTAGCGGTAGGCTCTGGCTGAATGCGGGCAATAGCAAAGCAAATATGTTGGTTTGATTCGCTAAGGCTGTTAACAAATGGCACTTGCGCAAAAATACGGGGGGCGTTTTCTTCTTGTTGGGCGAGTGTCATCCACCAATTTGCATCAGATTCATTTGTTAGCGGAGGCAAAATACCTACTTCTGTTTTGCCATCCACCACATCGCCCACTACACGGTTGCAGTTGGGGTGGCGAATAACAGAGCTAAAGCTGCCAAAATATTCGCGTGAAATCCAGTATAAGGTGTCATCATTATCAGGAGCGTGTACCGAAATACGCAAGTCTGATTCGATGCTGGTAGAAGCGGCAATGATGGTGCGCCATATTTCGCAGGCAGCGACAGCAGAAAATTCCGAATCCTGAAAATCATTCCAAATGCGGCGCAGCATGTCTGCTTCGCGGCCAGGGCGAATGAAGCAGCCTTTGTATCCTTCGGCACGTTTATATTCGCCCACTTGTGATACCACCTTAGAGCGGCGTTTTAGCAAGGCGATAATTTCGTCGTCCATCGCGTCTATTTGTTTGCGAAACTCTATGAGTTGCGAGGGCACATGGGTAGTATCGAGAGATTTATCGTTGCGGTTGGCCATTAGGGTCACTGTACAAGCTGAGTAGAAAGGATATTATGAGCGTATATTGCCCGTTGCTATCTGCCTAGCGTACTGCTAAACAGGGTGCTCACACTAGCTAAATCCCATTGTGATGGCAATCATAATCGGTGTTTATTTGCCGTGAATTGTGGATGTGCAAAACCTATGAATGATACATTGTTAGCAAAACAACAAGTAGAGTTGCCATTTGGTGCCTTAAACCGCAAAGTGGCGGTAGGGGATGTTGTGTATCTGGCAAAAGATGCACCCTTTGCGCTTGATTGTGGTACTGATATCCAAAATTTTCCACTGGCATACCGTACTTATGGACAGCTAAATGCAGATAAAACCAATGCTATCTTTATTTGTCACGGCCTGACAGGCGATCAATATGTGGCCGACACTCAGCCGGTAACCGATAAAGAGGGCTGGTGGAATGATGTGGTTGGCCCTGATAAAGTCATCGATACAAATCGTTATTTTGTAATTTGCAGCAATGTTTTGGGCGGATGTATGGGGTCGTATGGCCCTAAATCCCCCGACCCCGAAACCGGCAAGCCATTAGGTCTGAATTTTCCGGTGGTGACAGTGGGTGATATGGTGCGGGCGCAACGACTTTTGGTAGAACATCTGGGAATTGATAAGCTTTACGCGGTCATAGGCGGCTCTATGGGCGGAATGCTGGCATTGGAATGGCTGGCGCATCATCATGATAAGCTGCGCTCTGCCATTATTGTTGCTACTGCAGCGCGCCACTGTGCGCAAAATATCGCGTTTCATGAAATTGGCCGTCAAGCCGTTATGGCCGACCCTGATTGGCAAAATGGCATGTATAACGAGCATGGCACTTATCCTTCGCGTGGGCTTGCGGTAGCGCGGATGACTGCACATGTTACCTATCTTTCACAGCAGGCGATGCAGCATAAATTTGGTCGAGGCTTGCAGTCGCGTGAAAAAGTTTCATATGGTTTCGAGGCGGATTTTCAGGTGGAAAGCTATTTGCGCTATCAGGGCAAGGCATTTGTGGATCGCTTTGATGCCAACTCGTATTTATATATCACCCGCGCCATGGATTATTTTGATTTGGCAGAACAACATGGCGGCCAATTACGCGATGCTTTCAAAGGGGTAGATGCGCGGGTATGTGTGATTTCATTCTCAAGTGACTGGTTGTTTACCACACAAGATAGCCGCGACATTGTGCGGGCATTAAATATGGGCGGCGCACGAGTGAGCTTTGCAGAAGTTGCAACCGACAAAGGGCATGACGCATTTTTAATGGATGAGCCGGAGTTTCATATGCTGCTTAAAGGCTTCTTGCAGGGCGGCGCAGAGGAGGCAGGGCTATGACGCTATCTTCTCCCCATTGCGATATTGCACCCACGAAACTACGCGCCGATTTACAGGTGATTGCAGACTGGATTCCCGAAGGCAGCCGCGTTTTAGATGTAGGGTGTGGGCAGGGAGAGTTATTGCACTGGCTGGCATGTAATAAACAGGTTGATGGTCGTGGCCTCGAAATGGAACAGCAAAATGTGGTTGAAGCTGTAGCTAAAGGGCTAGCGGTCATTCAGGGCGATGCAAATATAGATGTGCCATATTATCCAACCAATAGCGTCGATTATGTGGTGATGGGGCATACGCTGCAACGCATGAATCACCCCGATAAAACTTTGTGTGAGCTGGTGCGAATTGGTAAAAAGGTGATCGTATCCATGCCAAATTTTGCCTATTGGTATAATCGTTATTTTTTTCTGTCGCGTGGGCGTATGCCTGTCAGTAAAAACCTGCCATATGAATGGTATGAAACGCCTAATATTCATTTTTGTTCTCTAACCGATTTTGTGCGGCTGTGCGAAAAGGTCGGTGTTGTCGTAGAGAAACGTATTTATGTAACGCATCAAGGCAAGGCGGGAGCATTTTCAGGTCAGGATAAAATGGCCAATTTCTTCGGCGAACAAGGTATATTCTTGATAAGCGGCGCCTCCTGATCAGCTTTGGTCGCATGTCATTACGGGTTGCGGAGCTGTTCCTATGTGGCGGCTCCGCTGCTTGCGTACCGGACGTTGTGTCACTTGCGCATATATTTGTTTTTCCCCCTCCATAATAATCACACCGCTAAACATGGTAAAAAAGCGCTTGCCGACTTCCTCAAAAAAGCGGCTGGCTTTAAGTAGAATCTCATTGGTTGTTGGTGGGGTAAATAAGGTGTAATGCGCATCGTATGGGGTGAATTGGTTATCGCGCAATAGGGTGCGAAGCTGCGCTGCGGTAAACGGGCTGCCATGAGCAAATGGGCTGGCAGGCATACGCGCCCATACACCGCGACGGTTGGGTGCAATCACCATCACACGGCCGTTGGGCGCTAGAACACGCCATATTTCGCGCATCATATGGGTGCGCTGTTCGGTGTTTTCCAGCGCATGGATCACTATCACACGGCTCATAGATTCATCGGGCAGGGGAATGTCGCCTTCATCCGCCAGAAATGTCAGGTTGTGGGGTTTGTCCAGTGGCCAGTGCAATGCACCTTGTGCGGCAGGCATTAATGCCATAATGCGTTCAGCATTTTCGCGGTATGGCTCAAGATAGGGTTGTGTAAAGCCAATGCCCAATATGCATTCATTGCCAGCTTCTGGCCACACATGGCTGATGCAACGGGCAATCACCGATTCTGATACTCTGCCTAAAGGCGAGGTATAAAACAATTTCAAATCGATAACATCCGGCCAAAACATAAAAATCCTTTACAGTGAATATATAACATAGCAAAAAAAGGATTAAGGGCAAATATGACAGTTCGATTAAATTTCACCAAAAATCATGAACTTTGTTTGAGAAATACAGTGATTAATAGATGATCAAGTTTCGCAGGCTTTTTTTATATGCGTAATGCGGATAATGCCGCTTGGTGTAATGCTGCATTATTACTAGCCAGTATGTCGCCATTAGATTGCAAGGTTAATGGGTTGCCTTGCCAATCGGTTATAATCCCGCCACTGCCTTCGATTACGGGGCGTAGCGCGGCAAAATCATGGGGTTTTAACCCGCTTTCACAAATAATTTGCGGGCTGCCGCTGCATAGCCGTGCATAAAGATAACCATCGCCCCCACAAATTTGATTGGCACAGGCGGCGTGAAGTCTGCGGTATTGTTGTGCTTTATCCTCTGTAAACAAGAAAGGATCGGTGGTGCCAAGCAATGCCAGGGGCAAATCTTCAACAGAATTATTCAGGCAAGCTATAGTGCGGTTATTATAAGTAGTGGCACACCCTGCCATGCCTAGCCAGCGCTCATTAGACACGGGCTGGTCGATAAGGCCAAGAATTGGTGTGTCTTCATAGCAAAGCGCTATCAGTGTTACAAAACTTGGAATTCCGGCTATAAACGCCTTGGTGCCGTCTATAGGGTCTATCACCCAGCGTAGGGGAGCGTCGGGATTCTCTATGCCCCATTCTTCACCATAAATTCCATGTTCGGGATAGTGTTGCCGAATCAGTTCGCGTATGGCGGTTTCGGTTTCTTTGTCGGCGCAGGTAACGGGCGAGGCATCGGCCTTAATATGTGTAGTAACAGAGCTACGAAAATATTGGGTTGTTATTGGCCGCGCTGTATCCGCAAGATGATTGGCAAAGCGTTGCCATGCTTCATGTTGTGATGCTATTTCTGCAGGTATGGGCATTTATTTATATTTTTCGGTCAATAAATGCAGGCTATGCACAAGTTCTTTGCCGGTTCTGCCGCCATCGCCTTTTAATTGCTCGCGGATAATCAAATTGATGGTATCCAGATGCTTGCGAATAACCACCAGTTGATCCATATCATCGTTGCGAAAATGAATAGAGCAAAACTCGTAAAGAGATTTGCTGGCGTGGGCGAGTAAATCAAAGCCCAATGTTTCTGATTGGCCTTTAAGAGAAAATACGCGCCGTTCAATAATTTTAATATGCTTGACGGAGCTTTCTGGTGAGGTAAGTGCAGCGTTATATGCTTCTTCCATTGCTTCTATATCGTTGGTAGCATCAACAAAGAAGTCTTTTTTGCTTTCTTCAATTACTGATTCTGCATCTGCAATAGCATCTTTTGTGAGTGCTTCACGAATATTTACATCATCGCCCAGCTTCTTTTTAAGCGCATAATTGGGCTGTGTGGCCGTGATTTCTATGGGTTTGCTTCCAGACATAATTCATCCTGTAATTCAAATTACGGCTTATGCGCCTGTGTGTTTAATAACTTTAATATCAATTTTGCGGCGTTCTTCATCCACCGGCACTACTTTTCTACGTCGATCCGGACCTTTATAGCTTGGCGCAGTAATGTGGGAGCGGGGACTCTCGATGCAGGATATCACTCTATCACATAATACCTTAGCGGTGATGGGCTTTTTAAGAATTTCACTAACCCCAGAATCTCGCGCATATTCAATATTATCAACTAAAGTAGAACCAGTAAGCATGATAATAGGGATGTAGCGATTGGGGGATGATGGGGCGCAACGCAGATAGCGTACAAAGCTTGCGCCATCTTTTGGTGGGTCTTGCTGCCAATCGGTGGTAATGACTTCGTTTGGTTCAACATCGTCGGCAGAAAGCTCGGTAACAGGTTTAAGCTCCCAATCGGTAATAACCAGATCTATGTCTTTTTCTTCAAGAATCTGCAATCCTTCAAAGCCATCATGCGCGGTAAATATTTCTTCGAATCCCAAGCGCGTAAGGACATTGGTTAGCAAATCCAGAATTTTGCTGTCGTTATCTACCAGTAATACGCCAATTCTAGCAAGCTTGGCCATTTGACGTTGGCGTTTAAGAGTTTTTGTTTCTAATTCAGCCATAAATCCTAGACATTCTCAATATTGATATCAGTTAGTCATAACGCAAAATGCTTTGCAAGTATTTATAAATTAGAGTGCTGTTTATTATAGATATGTTTTTGGATTTCGTGTGGGTGTGCCAAAACAGGCAGGCCGGTGATGTTGCCAGAATAACCGAGAACCGTAATCCATCCATAATCGAATAACCGCCCAATTAATGGTTTAGTAACAATAACACTGGAAATGCGCGTGCGATCGATCTCGGCGGTAGTGGCGGTAGAAATGCCAATTTTCACTAATACACGCATTGAAGTAATGATCATTTCGGTAGAGTAAATATTGAGCCACGCCTTGAGCAACATGGCTATGCCTGCCATAAAAGCCGAAATAGACGCAAATTTTGTCAGGCTGTTTATAGCTGACCACGCACTGTAAGAAAAATTCAGTGAAGCAGCGATGTCAGGTATGTAATACATCATAAGATATGCAAGTACCAACAACGACACCCCCGGCGCATACAATATGTAATGCACTTTGGCATGATACAGGATTTTTTCCTGTGGCAGTAATATATCCTGCAGATAAAGTTTGGCCACGCGCCGTTCTCATTTATTCTGGTTTAAAAGCCTGCAGCCCAGTTATGGCTCTGCCCAATATTAAAGCGTGAATGTCATGTGTGCCTTCATAGGTGTTTACACTTTCCAGATTCATCACATGGCGGATAATATGATATTCATCGGCTATGCCATTGCCGCCATGCATATCGCGCGCAACACGGGCAATGTCGAGTGCTTTTCCAGCAGAGTTGCGCTTAATTAAGGAGATCATATCCGGCACTTGTTTGCCTTCATCTATCAGTCGTCCCACCCTTAGGCAGCCTTGCAAACCTAGAGATATTTCGGTGAGCATATCGGCCATTTTCTTTTGAATAAGTTGGTTCGCAGCCAAAGGGCGTCCAAATTGTATGCGTTCCACTGTGTAGTCGCGGGCGGCTTTTAGGCAAAATTCTGCGGCGCCTAATGCTCCCCAGCCAATGCCATATCTTGCTTTGTTCAGGCATGAGAAAGGGCCCTTCAGGCCAGAAACATTCAAGGCATTTTCTTCAGGCGCAATGACATCATCCAGCGAGATGCTACCTGTTGCAGAGGCGCGAAGCGAAAATTTGCCTTCCACCTTTGGTGCTGTGAGGCCTTTCATGCTTTTTTCTAACACATAGCCACGAATTGTACCGTCGGCAACTTCGCTGTCGCCATAGGTTTTTGCCCATACCACAAACACATCGGCTATCGGCGAGTTGGTTATCCACATTTTGGAGCCTTGCAGGCGGAAGCTACTGCCTTCACGTGTGGCGCGGGTAATCATGCCGCCGGGGTCGGAGCCGTGATCGGGTTCGGTTAAGCCGAAGCAGCCAATATATTCGCCCGTGGCCAATTTAGGCAGATACTTATCTTTTATGCTGTCATTGGCAAAGCTGTGTATTGGATGCATTACTAAAGATGATTGCACCGACATGGCCGAGCGGTAGCCACTATCTACCCATTCAATTTCACGCGCAATGAGACCATAGGCAACATGGCTGACATTTGCACAGCCATATCCGTCAATGGTGGGGCCTAATAATCCCAATTCACCCATTTGGCGCATGATATTAGTGTCGAATTTTTCATGGCGGTTCGCTTCGATAATGCCCGGAAAAAGCTTTTCGCGTGCAAAATTACGTGCGGTATCACGCACCATGCGTTCTTCTTCAGTGAGTTGTTCGTCTAGCAGAAATGCATCTTCCCAGTCGAATTTATGCGCTGAGGCCATGATTGAAATTCCTTATGCAGCAGATAATTACAAAACAATATTAATGATAGACCCGCGATCCCAATAGACTCCTTTAGAAAGAGCTTCAAGCGCACGATCGATCATGTTTTTAAGAGCATCGGGGGTGGGGATATAGTTTCGTTGGGCGCGATGGGGTGGGGCGTAATCGCGCAATTCTTTTTCGTGGGTTTGACTGCGCTGGCGCGGATCGGTAACACGCGAAACACCTGTTGTGGCGGGAAGGCCTGTGGAAGGAATGCGGTTGGACATAAGGGCAAAATACCTTTTTACTTCATGCGTCTGCGCTCAGATTAGCACAGTTGTCACAGCGTCACCAGCCTAAAACACTATTTGTATTACAACGATAAAAACAAGTAGCGTTATATAATGAAACTTTTATGACGCTAGGCTTGGGTTGTGGCTAACCAATTTGTTATTGCACCGATTTGCTGCTCGTTCATAAGCGCGGGTGCATGGCCAACCGCTTCAAATTCTATCAAGCTTGCGTTGGGATGCGTGTCGCACATTTTTGCTGCCACTTCCTTTGTAAGGATATCCGAATCTTCGCCGCGTAAAATCAGAGCTGGGCATGTAATGCTTTCCCATAGCATCCACAGCGAAATATCTTCGAGTTTTTCTATTTCGCTGGCCGCGAGGCGAAATGCATCGCCAATAGCCGGATCGTAGGCAAAGCTTACAGAGCCATTGGAATGATGCACTAAGCTATGCTGAAGCATATGATCCCAGTGATCGCTGTGAGTAATACCAAATGGCTGCATGATTTTCCGCATATAGGCATCAGCCTCATAAAGCGATGGGAAAAGTGGTTGTTTACCAACATATTGTCCTATACGCATTAGCCCTTCTTTGGGAATAAGCGCGCCGATATCGTTTAGTATCAATCGTGTGATTTTATTTGGCACAAGCGAGGCAATCATCATGCCGATAATGCCGCCCATTGAGGTACCTATCCAATCGAATTGCTGAATATTCATACGTTCGGTTAATGCGAGAATATCCTGCATATAAATACCATTATCATACCAGCGTAAATCGCTGAGCTTGTCGCTGTTTCCCCTTCCGGCTACGTCGATGGCAATTACGCGGTAATCGTTACATAATGCGCGGGCCAAAAAGTCAAAATCGCGACCATTACGGGTAAGGCCGTGAATACATATAATTACGGGTGCGTGGGGGCTGCCCCATTCATAAAATGCAATGCGGTGGGTGCCTGCCGCGCCGTGAGGGTTGGGAGCATCAAAATATTGTGGCGAAGGGGG
>JAKUPQ010000048.1 GCA_022450665.1 Alphaproteobacteria bacterium
CGCAAATTGCGACTTATGCCCTCCGCTTGCAGCCATTCCTCACGAAAATGCGTTGCAGTATCCCGATTTTTTCAATGCGCCTGTACCTGCATTTGGCGCGCTGGATGCCCGTCTTTTAATTGCTGGGCTGGCACCGGGGCTTAAAGGGGCTAACGCTACAGGGCGCCCATTTACCGGAGATTATGCAGGGGATGTACTCTATGAGATTTTGAAAAGTCAGGGGCTTGCCAGTGGCAGCTATGAAAAACACGCGCAAGACAGCTTGCAGTTGCATGATTGCCGCATTACCAATGCGGTGCGTTGCGTTCCGCCGCAAAACAAGCCGGAAACCAGCGAAATTCATACCTGCAATCATTTTTTGCGTAATGAACTGGCAGCAATGCCAAATTTGCAGGTAATTTTTTCTCTCGGCGGCATATCTCACAAAGCGGTTTTGAGTGCCTGTGGACATAAAGCATCTTTTGCTAAATTTGCTCATGGCGTAACACATAAGCTCACACCCGATTTTCGTGCGCAACCTTTATGGCTGGTCAACACCTATCATTCCTCACGCTATAACATCAACACAGGCCGTGTAACATTGGAAATGATTGAAGATGTGGTTGTACAAGCTAAGAAATTATTGGAATAATCAGCCACCCTATTCGCATTTTGCAAACAGCGTACCTGTGGTTTTGACGGGAACATGTGAATTTGTGGTCGTACCATCGCCTATTTGCCCATTACCATTACCACCCCAGCAATAGGCCGCCAATGAGTTTGAGATCATACAGCCGAAATATCCCCCAGCCGTAACATATTTTACGCTTGTAACCCCTTCAGGCATTACAACCGCTGTCGGAGTATTGGTTTGATACGTTTCATCTGGCTCATTAATACCTAAGCGGCCATTATTATTCAGCCCCCAGCAATACAGCTTGTCTTGGCCGGTTATGCCGCAAGTTAAATTAATTCCTGCAGAAATGCTTTTATAACTGCTTGCACCTGCAGGAAGAGATACCAGACGAGGTATGTTGCTATTGCCTGAAATTGTAGAGCCCAATGCCGATGTGAAATTACGTCCCCAACAATAGCCCTGATTATCATTCCCAATGGCGCATGTATGTGAAAGACCAGCTGACATACTGGTATACGAGGACACACCAGCCAGAAAATCCACCAATGTCGGTGTATCGCGAGATGTGTTAGAGCCATCACCTAGCTGGCCAAAAGTATTGATTCCCCAGCAATACATTTGCCCTGCATCGCTTAATGCGCAGCTATGACCTTCGTTTACACTTATTTTGGTAAAGTCAACTCCGGCTGGCATGGTAACTTTTTTTGGTATGGTGCTATCATTAATTGTACCGTCTCCCAAAAGACCATCCGCATTACTTCCCCAGCAATACGCATCGCCTGTATCTGCTATTGCGCAGGCATGGGTGGTACCAGCTCCTATACTTTTCCAATTGGCTACGCCGCCAGGTAAAGATACTTCTACCGGAGCATTTTCTGATACAATTCCACTATTGCCTAGCTGGCCACTTGTGCCAAGCCCCCAGCAATAACCTTGTTTATCACTGCCTAAAGCACAAGTTGTTTCTTTACCTGGGCCAATATTAGTAAAATAAGATACACCAACTGGCAATTGCACAGCAACTGGTACTATGCTGGTCGCTCCGCTATTATCACCCAACTGGCCTTTAGTACCCCTACCCCAACAGAATGTTGCACCGGTAGAGTCTATTCCGCAAGTATGAGTGTTACCGGTAACAACCAATAAAAGCCCATCTTTCGCTTCATATGGTTCGTTCATAGCAATGTCTTGATTATTGATCATCGACCAACGCTCTTTATAGCGTACAATGTCATCGAAACTATCCAACACATTGCTTGAGTCTTCAATAACACGATTCATTACAAAATCTGAGTCGAAATTATCGCTAAAGCTCGCATCTACACTAGCATTAAGTAGCTCTGATGCATTTTCACTATTAGCATTGCGCCGCACACCGCTGGAAAGGAATGCCCCATGCCCATTACTACCGTGGCTGGCAATAAGATATATCGCCTTATCTGTGCGTTCATTGCCGTTTATGTCAGTAACGTTGATGCTTCCAACGCATTGATCGGAGAGTTTGAATTCCAAAAAAGCGCCATTTTCTGTCAATCGACGATCAACCACATAGGTAAAGCGCCTGCCCCATGCATCATACATATATTCTGCTGGCAAATTGAGCGCATTCACCGGAATCACACCAGCTACAGTGTTTCCCGAGGAAAAATTGGCAGCAGGCGTAGAATCCACACATATTCCTGTATACTGCCCTTCTGCACCTAAATCAGGATCCCCTGAAGTTAATGTTCCATCTGCCGGGCAAGGCAAACGATGGTGCGCATAGCGATAATGGCGCAACGCCTCCTCAATTGCGGCAATTTTTACTAACGTAGCTGAAGTTTTTGTTTGATTGTCGGCTTTGGTGTAAATGGACAATCCAGTAGCGGAAACGATAGATAGCACCAGCAAAACCAAAGTCATTTCCAACAATGAAAAACCGGTTTGCACACAAGTTTTTGTAGGTATTGATATCGTATGACTTTTTTGCATTATCATAAAATTTGGCACAACTTTTTTATAAGGCTTTTTATTATAAGTATATTTTCAGAATATCACATTTTGGAATAGGGTGAAAGTCCTGAGTATTATGAAATAAGAAAGCCTACTGTTTCTTTCACTTCTGCCAATACTTGCTGAGAGGTTGCATTTGCATTTTCTGCCCCTTGGCGTAACACTTGGTCGATATAGGCCGGATCGGCGAGCAATTCACGCATTTTTGCTGTGATGGGGGCAAGATGCGCCACCGCAACATCGGCGAGGTCTTTTTTGAACGGTGCAAAACCGCTGGATGCATAGCGGGCGGTTATTTCTTCGCGGGACTCACCGGATAATGTGCTGAAAATATTTATCAAATTCACCGCTTCCGGACGGTTTTCGGGATCCCAGCTTAGCCCCTCAATCATATCGGATTTTGCTTTACGAATTTTTTTGGAAATAGTGTCTGCGTCATCGGTCAGGGCAATGCGCGATTTTTCCGAAGGGTCGGATTTACTCATTTTTTTTGTGCCATCCTGCAAGCTCATTACACGAGTGGCATGGCCAGCAATTACCGGCTCTGGGATGGGAAAAAATTCTTTTTCGTAGCGACGGTTAAATGCACCTGCAATGTCACGCGCCAGCTCCAGATGTTGTTTTTGGTCTTCGCCCACCGGCACATGGGTAGCTTTATAGGCCAAAATATCTGCCGCCATTAACACCGGGTAGCTATACAGCCCTAACAGAGCATTATCGCGGTGCTTGCCAGCCTTTTCTTTAAACTGAGTCATGCGGTTGAGCCAGCCTAGCGGGGTGAAGCAATTGAGTATCCATGCCAGCTCTGCATGAGCAGAAACAGCGGATTGATTAAATATTACAGCATTTTGCGGGTCAATCCCACAGGCAATATAGGCAGCGGTCACCTCACGGGTAGCATTACGTAGCGCTTCAGGATCCTGAGGAACGGTAATCGCGTGTAAATCTACGATGCAAAATATACAATCATAGTTTTTTTGCATTTCTACCCAGTTGCGAATTGCGCCCAGGTAGTTGCCTAAATGCAGGTTGCCAGTGGGTTGCACACCGGAAAAAATACGTCCGTTCATAGTCACTATCCATTCTTAATAGTCATGCCTTTGGTTTATACTTCCCCATGGTGCTTGTCCATAAGCAATAATTTGTTACGATTCGTTATTTGCCGCAATACAAATTTATGCTCTATATACGTTCAATATGTTTGTAGCTGCTTGTAACGTATGCTGCGTATCTCAGATAAGTGCCGCTTGGCATTAGGATTATAAGAAAGAGTTATCTTTATGTGTGGAATTGTCGGGGTTATTGGCGATCAGGTAGCAGCACCATTGTTATTAGAGGGGCTGCGCCGCTTAGAATATCGCGGATATGACTCATCGGGCATTGCCACCATTCACGACAATACCATCCAGCGAGTGCGTGCTGAGGGAAAATTATTCAACCTTGACAAAGCCTTGCATGAAAAATCTATTTCTGGTGCTACAGGCATAGGCCATACACGCTGGGCAACTCATGGCGCACCTAATGAGCGCAATGCCCATCCCCACGCCACCGATAAAGTGGCTGTGGTGCATAATGGTATTATTGAAAATTTTCAGACATTACGCAAAGAGCTTACCGCCAAGGGTTATAAATTTATCACCGACACTGATACCGAAGTAGTCCCTATTTTACTTACCGACTTTTTAACGCAGGGAAAAACACCACAACAGGCTGTTTCCGCAACACTTAAAAAGCTGGAAGGCGCATTTGCACTAGGCATAATATTTTCTGAACACCCCGATTTGCTTATTGCTGCGCGACGTGGTTCGCCTTTGGCAATTGGTTATGGCGACGGTGAAATGTATCTAGGCTCGGATGCGATTGCGCTTGCCCCCCTCACCCAGCGCGTAGCATATTTGGAAGATGGCGATTGGGCGGTACTCACCCGCGAATCAGCGCAGGTTTTTGATACTCATGATCAACCAGCTGAACGCGCCATACGTCAAACCAACCTCACAGGTGCCGCTGTTGGCAAAGGCGATTATCGCCACTTCATGCTGAAAGAAATTCATGAACAACCAAGTGTAATTGGCCAAACCTTGCGTGTGTTTTATCAAGTGAATACTGGACAAATTCATTTACCGGAGCTGCCCTTTGCTCTCGAAGATATTTCTCGCATTACCATTGTGGCTTGTGGCACCTCATATTATGCAGGCATGGTAGCCAAATACTGGCTTGAAAAATATGCGCGTTTGCCTGTGGAGTTGGATATTGCATCCGAGTTTCGTTACCGTGATCCAGTACTCGAAGAGGGCGGCCTTGCGCTATTCATTTCCCAATCGGGCGAAACAGCGGACACACTGGCCGCCATGCATTTGTGCAAAAAACATAATCAGCATACGTTGGCTATTGTAAACGTGCCACAAAGCAGCATGGCTATGGAGGCAGATGCGGCTTTGTTCACCTATGCCGGCCCTGAAATTGGCGTAGCATCGACCAAAGCATTCACCACTCAACTCACAACGCTTGCATGTTTTGCCCTGGCCATGGCGCGTAACCGCAACACCCTAAGCGAAGAAACCGTGGCTCGGCTTTCCCACGCTGTAGCCGAAGTTCCGGCGCAGGTCATGGATGTGCTGCAACAAGAAGATGAGTTTGCGCGCGCTGCTGTTGGGATACAATATGCCCGAGATGTGCTGTATTTAGGGCGTGGCACAAACTACGCCATTGCATTGGAAGGTGCATTAAAACTCAAAGAAATTTCATATATACACGCAGAAGGCTACGCCGCAGGCGAACTAAAACATGGCCCTATTGCACTGATAGACGAAGACGTTCCGGTTATTGTCATTGCCCCTCATGACGCATGGTTTGAGAAAACCGCTTCCAATATTCAGGAGGTGCTGGCGCGGGGCGGTCAGGTTATTGCATTCACCGATCGCAAGGGAGCGGAGGTGTTGGAAGAAACCGGTGCAACCGTAATTGTTCTGCCAGAAATTAATAGCTTTGTAAGCCCTATTTTATATGCCATTCCCATACAATTACTGGCCTATCATGTGGCAGTATTAAAAGGAACTGATGTAGACCAACCACGCAACCTTGCCAAATCTGTTACCGTAGAATAAGCTACACAAAACACTATATAATGCGTATTTCAACAGCAGGGGCATTCCATGGCAGAAAAACAATTTGCAGCGCGAGAAATCGTTTTCAAAGAAGGGGATACTTCGGACGAAGCCTATGTGATTCGTCAGGGAGCTATCGAAATTTTAAAGCATGGAGATAGCGGCGAAGTAAAACTTGCTGAACTTGCAGAGGGCGAAATTTTTGGCGAAATGGGTTTGTTTGATCCAAAGTCACCCCGCTCTGCCACCGCCCGTGCGAAGGGCGAAACACTGGTAGATATCATTACCGAAACCGAATTGCATGAAATGATAGCGCAATGCCCACCGCGCATAGTGCCAATTATTAATGGTGTGTTTGAGCGTTTGCGGCAAACCAATACACGGGTGAAATCAAAAGAGCAGGCTACGGCAATTCTTGAATCTGACGTAGATACGATTGTGGTTTCTCCCGCCAGCGAAGCATTGCAAGAAACGTTTGCACCATTTGAAATGCCCATTGCGCACCTGCCTTTGCGTATTGGAGGCTACCCCAAAGATGCCGAGGCGGCACCTAACAAAGGAACGCATGTTTGTATTCCGTGCGAAGGGCCTCCACTGCTTATTTCTACAACCCATTGCGAGGTCGCTATTCAGGATGGGCAGCTTTATCTACGCGATTTGGGAAGCCGTTTTGGCACTGTGGTGAACAACACTGCCATTGGTCGCGGAAAAGGGGAATATAAAGGCTCGTTGCAAAAAGGCGATAACGAGGTGATTTTGGGGGATAAAAAATCCCCTTATCATATTAAAGTCAGTTGTATCTAGCTGGCTTTAATATGCGTTAAAATCAAATCTTCCAGATGATCGGGGTCGAAAGGTTTTGAAATATATCCGCGCATACCCGCATTAAGGCAACGCTGCTGATCTCCTGCAAGCGCATGTGCAGTCATACCTACTATGGGCACTGGAGAAATTTCACCTTTTGATTGTTTTTCTACGATAATTTTTGTTGCCATCAGCCCATCCATAATGGGCATTTGCACATCCATCAGCACCAGGTCGAATTTTTCTGCTTCAAGCTTATGGATAGCATCTTTACCATTTTTCACCACAATCACTTCATAGCCCATGCTTTGCAATAAGGTGAGCGCTACAATAATATTGCCTTCGTAATCTTCGGCCAATAAAATCCGTTTTTTGCTATTTAGCATATCATTACCATGTTTAGATGCTTTATCACGATCGCTTTCAATTGAAATCACTTTATCTGCATCGCTACTTGGTGGCTGTGCCAATGACACCGGCTGTTCTTTAAGCGGCAAAGTTATCGTAAATTTTGTACCCATATTTTCTTTACTCACCACATCAATAGACCCGTCCATAAGCTCTACCAAATGCTTGGTGATTGCAAGCCCCAGCCCTGTGCCACCATAGCGCCGCGAAATGCTATCATCGGCCTGAACAAATTTTTCGAAAATATGTTTAAGCTGTTTTTCGCTCATGCCAATGCCAGAGTCTACCACCTCGATACGCAGAGTCGCCACACCATCTTTGCGCTCACGCACGCGTGAGGTGATATTTACAAAGCCCGACTCAGTAAACTTTACAGCGTTACCCACCAAATTCAACAATACCTGCCGCAAGCGTGAAGGGTCGCCTTCGAAATATAATTCATTTTTATGCGGCGCGTTGATATTCAGTTGTATCTGCTGCTCGCTTGCACGTACCGCCATCAAGCTGCGCACTTCTTCTAATGTTTCTGCCATATTAAACGGCTTGCTCTCTAGCTTCATTTGCTTCGATTCCACCTTGGCAATGTCCAATAAATCATTTACCAATGTCAGCATAGAACTGGCACTAAGCTTTAATGTATGCACAAAGTCGCGCTGTTTGTCGCTAAGGGTTTTATCCATATCCAGTATATTCACAATGCCAATGATGGCATTCATGGGTGTGCGTAGCTCATGGCTCATATTTGCCAAAAACTCTTCTTTCACCTGTGTGGATTCCTCTGCGCTTAGCTTCTCACTTTCGAGAATGATTCGCGCAAGACTTTGTGCAGTCTCTACATCCTCCTTGCGCCAATTACGGGATTTATGCTCTACAGTTTCTTTCCATAGTTCGAACGAACTACGAGGCGTCAGGCGGTAACCAGCCTTAACCTTTTCTATTGGTTTTTCTGGGTTTCCCGCCCATGATACATGCTCAATAATTTCATTGCGAAACCAAATGAGACAATCGTTTTTGCGCGAACTGATAGGTGCGGCCAGCATCCCGCCACGCAAATGGCATAACTCGGGAATATCTTTAAAAAGCTTGGCTACATCATTGGTATGATAAATAGCATTAGGCGAATTGCTACGCAGCCAAGACAATAACGCTTTAATAGCAGGTTTGTTTGGGATACTTCCTGAATCAAAGGTATAGTTCCCTAAATTAATCACCATACCATCGGCGCCCATAGCTTCTACTGCCAATTGTTGTCTGCCCTGCATCAAACTTTCAATCTGGTGATTATACTCGAGGGCGATATTCATTTTTTCTATAAGCAAATTCCGCTTCTCGCGCTTTTCCAGCCCCACCATTTCTTCCAATGTAGAGAGTTGCGCCGAGAAAATATGCCCCATAATTTCACTAATCATCCGCAGCCGGTGTGGTAGCGGATGCGGGCTGTTATGGTGACAGGCAATTAAGCCCCATAACTTACGGTTTTGTAAAATCGAAATCGAAAGCGATGCTTTCACCTGCATATTATCCAAATACTGAATATGCACTGGAGACACACTGCGCAGACTAGACATACTCATATCCAGCGGCGCTTGTGTGGCGGGGTTGTTTTGCGGCACCAACGGCACAGGGCTATAGCTGATATCGGCAATATGGCGAATATAATTTTGTGTATATAATTTACGCGCTTGTTCTGGAATATCGGTAGCCGGAAAATGCAACCCCTTATAGCTTGGCATAAAATCTGCCTTAGATTCTGCCACCACGGCACCATTCCAGTCCTCGTCAAAACGATAGAGCTTCACACGGTCAAAACCAGTGACGGCGCGGATAGTATTGGTAACCTCGCTATACAGATCATCAAGGCTATTGGTGTTTTGCATATGCAGAGCAAAATTACGAATTTCATCGTAGTAAAAATCTGTTTGCAGATATTTTTTATCCGGTAGCGGCTCACATTCATATACCAGCGAGTCGCCGGATATATGCGCGACCACATCGTATAAAGTGCCATCAATGGTTTGCAAAGATGAGTGGGAATAATTCATCTCTTTTTCGATAACAAGCTGCTTAAGGTTTTTAACTACGGCATTACCCAGCAGATCGGATAGTGGCTTACCTATAGCAGTTTGTGCCTCTACTCCAAAGAAAGATTGCAGATTCTCACTTACCTGTTGAATGGTGTAATTGCTGCTATCGCACACAATCATCACCCCATGTGGCTGGATTGATCCTGGAATATGAATAGGCTCTCTCGCGCATTCGGCAAGGGCGTCTTCCAATTCGTTTTCTGTGAGTTCTCTGCGGGGTATTAATTGGCTCTGAGGCATGTATTATCCTGTTGGCAAACACTGTCGCAAATAGATGCTAAATGCGTGAAAAGTAATCTTGCCGTGTTTATTGTAACTTCGCGGTCTATGTTATTTTCTATTTCTGAGATTTGACTCAAAAACAGTTTCCACTTTTTTCCTGTTTCTGAACCATAGCCATAAAAAAACATTTGTTCTTTACCGGCTTCCAGTCCCAGAGAGTGCCGCAGTTTTTTAGATATCACCTGCCCGCCCAAGGTAGATCCTTGTTTAACGTATAAATATCCTACCGCCTTAGAAATATCATCAATTTGCACTAAGGGGAAAGAATTTATTTCTGAGGGAATATTAAGCGCCAGATTCTGCAAATCCTGCTCCAGCCATTGCATAACAGGTGCCTGCTCGAATTGGGCATAATTTTGCATAGCAGGCTCATATACCCGATAAAAGCAATAAAATGCCTGTAGCGCCTTCAGCCATTGCAAACGGCTAATCTTCCCCGTTGCCAATCCTTTTAATAATGGATGTTGGTGCAGGGCTTCATGTTGTTCATGCGTGGCTTCTTTTAGCGCATTATGTAACGATATATCTAACATATAGGGTGCAGAATCTAGGGTGGCGGCCATAAAGAAACCATAGGGTTAGCACTTAATATGCAGATACAAACAACGATTTTGACCATACTATCCAATAAGGGTTGAGCACCATCAACATTAATGCAAACACAAATGGCACTGTATCCGAGTGATCCGGCCATGCAGCTTTGGTTTTTGCAATGGCTTTATATGCCACAACCGAAATTCCCCATAGCGGTACAAATAGCAACAGCCCAAACGCGCCTAACCATAACCCTGCCGTAGCACCAAGAATCGCGGTTAGCGGAATACTAAGACGCGCTTTTTCACCGTTAAGGTTTTCTGGATCTGCTCGTAAACGCCAGATAATAAGCGGCACCATCGCCCCCCAAATGAGGCCGTAGGTAGCGTCGTAAATCGTGCCATCAAGTAAAGTGCGGTAAACAACGCCAATGCTGGCCAAAAACAATAATGCACTGCCAAAAATACGCCCACTGCGCATTTCTAGCCCCCACAGAGTAACGGCCACTGTGCCACCCAATACCACGGGCAAATAGGCCTCTTGCCAACCATAGGTGACGACCGCCCACATGAATATCACAGCACAAAATATCTCTGTCCACCAATAGATGCTGGGAATCGACATGCTGCAATGGCGGCACTTTCCGCCTAGCATGGGATAAGAAAAGCCCGGAAATAAATCTTTCACCTCAAGCATAGTACCGCAGCCACCGCAATAAGGATGCTTGGTGAAAGGTGATTCAGCCTTAGGCATGCGATATATCCACGAGGTTGCGTAGTTGCCTACGCCCAGACCAAGCACACATGACCAGATAAGATTTATTATAAGCATCGACATTAGTTTTCGACTTTCGCATTCGGATTAATTACTTTATCTAAATATCGCCCCTGAAACAAAGAGATACCCATGGCCTGACCATAATCAATTGCCTGACGGGAATCGCAACGGCACAAAATTACGCGATTCGCACCGCAGCGTGCAACAGCCTCTGCAAGCTCACGGTTTGCTGGCATGTCCAACTCGCTATCTGCATCGGCATTCCACTGCAACTTTGCCAGATCAAACCCCAGTTTTTCACGATTCACATGCAAGAAACTATTGGTAGTTAGCCCATCTAGACATACACGGTAGCCCATTTTTTGTACTGCATTTTTTGCCATCAAAAATGCTTCCATATCCGAAAATACATCAGACACTTCCAACTCAAGCACAATCGAAACTTTAATGGACGGTTTAATAGCGGCATCAAAATCGGCAAATTTGTCAGAAAGCAGTGTTGCCACGTTCAGGTTTAAGCTCACGGGCATATCAAAATAACGATGTGTATTACGGCGGAGTAGCTCCAACACCTTTTCGTCCATCACCTGTGTGAGATAGCGAAATAACGGACGGTTATGAGTAAAATCCACATCCGCCATAATTAATTGGCGCAAGTGTGAAATATTAATATACAGCTCATCAAAAACGCGCCGGATTTTCTTCCCCGGTTGGGCAGCACAAATAGGCTGCTTACGGATAACCCTACTTATGTCGGCAGGACGCAAATCACGCTCCACACTGGCTAACCGCGTTGGTGTCATTGGCTTAATACGGCGGGAGGCGGCAATACCTATAGCGGATGTGGTATCATTTGCCGCCATGAGCGCCTCAGCCAACTCATTCTTTGCCGATGCGCTCAGCTTCTTTTTACAGGCATTCATATAATCCTGCCAATCGACACTCAGATCATACAGCGTACAAAAATCCGCATTTTCTTGCGCGTTGGCATTATAAGCCAGCGGATCGTCTATAAACAAATAACGTAGTTGAAAAATTACTTTTTCAAGCAGGGATTTATTTACACTTTTAGCCACCACAAAAATGTCGCAATCAGGGCATAAAAACAGCATACCATCGGCATCTTTAAGCAGATCAGTAATAAGATTGGTAGCAATTTTAATTTGGTAGTCGCTTTTATAATGTTCTAAAAGCTGTGCAAAACGAAAATGCAACGCACGCCATAATGTGGCCGATTCACGTAGTTTTCCGCAATGCTCTACAAGCTTGGCTTCCGCGTCTTTCGTAACGATATTTATCATCTGAACTGTGCCTTACTGTGTGCGGCCAAGCGCACGTTGTGCCGCTTTTTGCGCCACATAGTTTTTCAGCTCACGGGTTTCCAAATCTTTTTTCACATCATCAATATCGCCGCGCAAGTGCAACTGGATCATTGGCGTAACTTCCCCTGCCTCTACCGTATTGTGCAAATAGAAATTCATATTCAATTCGATAGCTTCTTTAATCAGATCCACACGCCCCCCCACGGATCCATCTGCTTCAGGTGATGAAAATGCGATTTGCGGAATATTCGCCTCACCTTCATTGATATTAATATTTCCCTGAATATTCTGCATGCGAGTTACCCCACCATTGATTGCAATACTCGCTGCGCGTTCAACGTCATTTACCGTACGTGCCACAGGCACAGCGCGAGCAAGATTAGCGATACCAAACCCCTGCACAGATACATCACGTCCCTGCACCCGCAATTCTCCGCTCATATTTGTGTACCAGGAACGTGGAGAAACACCCGACGTGCTCACTTGTCCACTTAAAGCAACGGTACCAGCCGCGTGCTTCAGCAGTGCCGTAGTTTGGCTTAAACGCGCTAAATTTGCATTGTTAACGCGGAAGGATGAGGACATAGCAGGTATGGTTCCTGCCTGAATAGTAAAGCGTGCATCTATCTTACCATCCCATAGCACACTATTGAATCTTTCGATTCTCAGTCGGTTATTTTCCAGCACCATTTCAGTATCAACGTTTTCGAACGTATAACTGCGTATATTTAATTTGCCAATTTTAAGCTTAACATCCGCACGATGCGTTTGTAAATTTAGCAACTCAAACGGCTGATCAAGAAAATTCTGCCATTCTTTTTCGCTAAGAGATTGTGCAAGATTTGGAAAAATATCCACCATATTCACTTCACTTACTCTGGCATTAGCGACAATCATTGGGTTAAGTCCAGGTTGCGTTTTCAAACCATAGGTCCCCATGAAAACAGCCTCATTATAGCGAGATTTTAAGTCGCTGATAACAATAGAACCTACTCCTACGCCCAGATGAAACTTTGCGGATTCCCCCTTACGATCCAACAACACAAAGTCTTGCAGATAAAAATCCGAATCCACATCTATTCCAATAGAATTGAGCCAATCGAAGCGGGTATTAATATATTCAACATTAAATAATTCCTCGCCGCCTTGACCCACGGTGTTTTTTTGCACACCGCTGTCTTCGGGAAGAATATAAGAGGTGGCCTTCATCAAAGTATCTAAATTGATTCCGGCAATACGCAAATAACTCTCCAGCCGTAAGCGATCTCCTCTGTGGAAAATCATGGATCCTGCCACGCGCGTATCTGAAATACGGGTTTGAAACTCTGAAAGCCTCACTTGGGAAGGGGATACAGATAAATTGGTGCGCACACCAAAACGCCCAAGGTTAACCGGTGGCACTTCCACCTCAGAATTCGTGAATAACGAGAGGAAACCTTCCATCTCCTGCCCTTGCATTTCAAAGCGGCCATCAAAGGTGGGGCCTTCTTGCTTATCGCGCACCATACCCGAAACAATAACCTTTGTGTTGCCTGGAAGTGTGGCTTTGCCTTCCGTTATATTTATCCTTCCTGATTCAATTGCAGATGTCAGGCGAATATCCTGCAATGAGCGCCCGTTATAGATAATGTTATCAATAACCACATCTACACTGCCGCTAAGGTTCTCCAGAAATTGTGAGAACTCACTTGCTGCAATTTCTGGCTCTTCATAGATGATAACTTCTTCATCTTCCTCTTTTACATCTTCTAAAGTTGCGTCGGCAAACAACCAATCGCTATAAGTGGCCAATAAGTGATCCACATCAATAGTGGAAATTTTCGAATCAATATAAAGCTGCGAAGTTTTGCCAAATTTATACTCTACGTCCAAATCGCCGTCTATGGCTGGTATGCTACTATCACCCTTGGCTAATATACGCATATTATCAATAGCTATCATGCGGGTGCTCAGGCGCATATTGCCTTCTGCTGTAACCTCATTACCCTCGACTTCATCGCTTATAGAAACCGGTTGTCTTCCGGTAAACAATCCAAGGCCACCCCACAGATTTGGTGATTCCATTTTTACCTGCCCGATAAATTCCGGATCCTTATTCGCACCGGATAGGCGCCCTTGTGCTGTAAATTTGGCATCCAAATGCTCCAGCACTATTTGAAGCGGCACATCCGGCACTTCACTGGCGGTAAGATCAATACTGCTCATGCGTGCAAGCACAGGGGAACTATGGCCATGGATATCCACGTCGCCGCTAAACATTACAACTTCACCATTTTCGCCATATTGCAACGTGCCATTAATATTATTTAACTCCGCACGCGCACCGGATGACGCATTGACATAGCGCATCATACTATTTTTCAAGACTACCGGTGTATTCAAAAAATATTGCTTAAATTTAGCGCCATCGCCATCAAACTTCCAGTTCTGGCGGCCACTGGGCAACACTTCTAAATCAATGTTTGTACCGTCAAGAATCACTTCTTCTGGCTGCGCTGAGCCACCCAGCAAGCCACTGAAACCAAATCTCATGGTAACTTTACTGCTGTCTAAAAAATTGGGCGATGACGCGCCCACAGCATTCTTAATGGTAAGCCCGCTATAGGAAATGACCGGCAACGGAAATAAATCTACTTTAGCCGTCTGGCTGATTTGCACATCCCGCCCTGTGGCCTCTTTAAGCGATGCCGTTAATCTCTGTCCCATTTCATTGGTGTTAATGAGGAGTGCTGGCATTACAAACCAAACGCCAACAACAAGCAGAAGAAGCACGATCAAGAAAATAAGTAGTTTTTTCACGGTAAACCTGTGGAGTATTCTATATTAAAGAGTATAGGGATGTTTTTCTTTATTATCTTAGGTATAAACAAACTGCCACAAAAAGAAAAGCGGCCAATAAGCCTTTATCAAAGAATTGCATAAAAGGACACTATGTGACACTAGCACGCCCTCATTTAAGTATTGCGGTAATTTTACTGGCCACTATCGTACTTGGAAGTATAACCGGCTATTCTTGGACCTTATTTTCGCTTCAGCTTGAACAAGCACAAGTGCCAACCCAGTGGATTGGCTATGCGGGTACTGCACAGCTTGCAGCAATTGTGTTGATTACCAATTTATTACCTAGATTTCTTTATAAATCAAATTTATTTCATTTGCACCTTCTGGCAAGCGCTGCTGGAATTCTTGCGTATATCGGGCTAAGTATGGTGGGCAATGCCATGTTGCTGCATATTCCACTGCGTTTATTATTGGGCTGCGGCATGAGTGGAACGTATATCCTTTATGAATATTGGCTCAATTCTTCTGTTAACGACACCCATCGTGGCAAAGTAATGGCACTATATTGCACCTGCGTGGTAATAGGCATGAGCGCAGGACCTATGCTGGTTCCATTATTACAGGATAATGCACAATATTTATATGTTTTAGGCATGATCTTATTTGCTATTACAGCATGTTGTGTATTTTCTGTGCGCAATCACCGCCCAAAAATACACGAAGCGCCCCCTTCTGCCAGCCCATGGGGTATTATTTTTCTTTCGCCTACTGTGGCAGTTATCGCGCTGATGTTTGGAATCACCGAATCAAGCTATTGGTCGTTTATGACAATTTACGGCTTGCGTAATGGATTAACGGTGGAAAATGCAGCGCTATTGCTCTCTTTGATTTCTATGGGAGGCATGGCCATGCAATTGCCAATGGGTTATTTGGCTGATAAACTTTCACCTCGTTTTACAGTATTGCTGGCCACAGGTGTAGGCGCGGCAGGAGGGATGGTATTGCCCTATCTTATCAGCACACCCGATATCAGTCTGTGGTTATATATGTTTTTATGGGGTGGCACCATGACCACTATTTATACCTGTGCAATCATATTGTTAGGCCACGAACATAAGGCAGCCAATTTGGCAAATGCCACCTTGGCATTTCAAATGATGTATGGTACGGGCAATATTTTTGGCCCTATCATAACCGCCAACAGCATTGAAACCATAGGTACAAGCGCCGTACCATGGGTTATGGGGCTTGCATGTAGCATTACTTTCGTGTTCACTGCCTGGCGCAGCATCAAAAGAAAACATCAGTAAGGAGCAGTCATGACAAAGTCGCCCGTTCATATTATTGGCGCCGGACTAGCGGGTAGCGAAGCTGCCTGGCAACTGGCAGAATCAGGACTGGACGTTGTGCTGCATGAGATGCGTCCTGTCAAAAAAACCAGCGCTCATGCCACAGATAATTGCGCCGAATTGGTCTGCTCTAATTCGTTTCGCTCCGACGATGCAACCGCCAGCGCCATTGGCTTACTACATGAAGAAATGCGCCGCTTAAACTCGCTCATCATTCGCTGTGGCGACCGCCATAAAGTTCCGGCTGGCTCTGCATTAGCAGTAGATCGCGATGGTTTTTCCGAAGACGTAACCCAATCTATCACCAACCACCCTCGCATTACGCTGGAGCGCGGTGAAATCACCACCCTGCCCTCAGCTGACTGGGGACTCACTATTATCGCTACCGGCCCGCTAACCTCGGACGCACTCAGTGCGCAGATTTTACAACATACAGGCGAAGAATATCTGGCATTTTTCGATGCGCTCGCCCCTATCGTACATACCGAATCAATTGATATGTCAAAAGCATGGTTTCAATCGCGCTACGACAAAATTGGCCCCGGCGGCAACGGAAAAGACTACATCAACTGCCCCATGGACAAGCAGCAATATAATGATTTTATTGATGCCTTGCT
>JAKUPQ010000049.1:0-4615 GCA_022450665.1 Alphaproteobacteria bacterium
TGCTTCGCATACCAGCAGAGATAAGGCGGTTGTTAAGCTCTGAAACCTGTCCTTTCTTGATGAGTTGCAAGCGATTTACTACGCGACGCATTATGTGAATGGTTTCGGTATATTGCTTTTTACGCCGCCGTGGTGCAATCATGTCACTTTGCAAGGCTTTGCGACGCTCTTGCAGTAGCTTTACACGAGTGGCAAAGGTGTTGCGTATAATCAAACTACGGCCAATTGCCATCACCGTCATAAAGGCAAGAATCGCCGCCATAAACACATAAATATCTTCCACCCCAAAACCGTAGGGGCGAAGTAATACATCAATATCTAATTTTTGGCCTGGTGACATTTAAATCTCAAATTTTGTCATACGTGTCATAATAAAAACACCCATAAACATCATTCCCCCTGCAACGGCGAGCGATATATTGCCCCGATAATCTTCAATTAGAGGTATAAGATATTCTGGTGTGGTAACAGATAAGCCGCCGGCAACAACAAAGGGTAATGCGGCGATAATATACATTGATGCTCGTGCCTCGGAGGACATGGCCTTGATTTTCATACGCATCATGAGGCGCTGGCGCAAGGCTTCGGAAAGGTTATTGAGAATTTCCGATAAGTTGCCCCCGGTTTCGCGCTGTAATACAATGCTGGTTACAAAAAAATCAAATTCAGTTATGCGATATTTAGAGGCAGTTTCATAAAGGGTTTTTTCTAGCGGTACGCCTAAGGCCATTTTTTCGGTCATAGTTTGAAACACATGATTCACTGGCGCATCGATTTCCTTGGCAACCATTTTAATCGATTCGGTCACGGGCAAACCTGCGCGTAACCCGCGTACTATAAGGTCGATAGCATCTGGAAACAGCTTTAAAAACTTTTTCGCACGGCGATTAATGCTCATATTGGTAACATAATGGGGTACGCCAAAACCGATTACAAATGCCAACAACAACGCTAAAATAGGTTTGAATCCTGCTACACTAATGAGCAATAGAGAGGTAATGGCAAATGCCATGCTGTTATAAAGCACATAGCGCTCTGCCGTGATGTTAAACGCACTGCGCGCCATACGATCCCGCAGTCGGTTGGCTATGGCACGCTGTCCCAAAAAGCGACTCATTAACGGCAGGGATTTGTCTCCTTCCTCACGCCGCAGCGTTTTGGTTTTTTCTTCTTTTATTTTGCTTTCATAGGTTGTCTTGTTTTTTACGCGTTGCTTTAACTTAGCCGCACGATTGCGGAGTTTTTGCTCTGGCGAAAATAAATTGATAATAATGGGGGCGGCAACCATCAAGCATAATGCAATTGCGCCATATATGACATATTCGATGGGTAGGCCAAATAAGCTGGGGGCGGACGCTGCCATTACAACGTCTCCAATAGTGCTTGTTCCAGCCCATAATAGGCGGCGCGCTCGGTAAAGTGCGGACGCAATCCGGTCGATTTAAACTCTCCCAGCAACGTGCCATGTTCATCTTCGCCCTGATATTCATAATGATAAAGATCCTGAGTGACGATAACTTCGCCTTCCATACCCACAATTTCTGATACATGGGTAATGCGACGCATACCATCGCGCATACGGCTGATTTGTACAATCATGTTTACGGCACTTGAAATTTGTGTGCGCAGGGCTTTGCTAGGCAGGTTAGATGCTCCCATTCCCACCATATTTTCTAATCGGGTGAGTGCTTCGCGTGGGTTGTTTGCGTGGAGCGTACCCATAGAGCCGTCATGTCCGGTGTTCATTGCCTGCAGCAAATCCAGCGCTTCGGCACCACGTACCTCGCCCAGAATAATACGATCGGGGCGCATACGCAGGGAATTTTTCACCAAATCGCGCATGCTTATTTCGCCCTGTCCTTCAAGGTTGGGAGGGCGGGTTTCCAAAGGCACCACATGGGGCTGTTGCAATTGCAGCTCGGCCGCATCTTCAATAGTTACTACGCGTTCACCATGATCAATCATTTGCGACAGGGCGTTGAGCAAAGTCGTTTTGCCCGACCCCGTACCACCGGATATAATAATATTCAGGCGGCAGGCGGCAGCAATTTTCAGTAATTTACATAGCTTATCCGACACATTGTTCTGACTTGCCATGACATCGAGTGTAATTTTCTTTTCCGAAAATTTACGGATGGATATGGTTGTGCCTTTAAGCGAAAGTGGCGGGGCGATAACGTTTACACGGCTACCATCAGGCAGGCGCGCATCGCAAATGGGGCTGGATTCATCTACCCGTCTGCCCACGCCGGTTACAATGCGCGTGGCAACCGACATTACATGCTCCTCGTCGCGGAACACCACGTCGGTAAGGGTAAGTTTTCCTTTGGCTTCCACATAAACCTGATCGGGGCCATTGACCATAATATCGGTTATAGTGGAATCTTTTAACAGTGGTTCTAGCGGGCCGAATCCCAGCATGTCGTCGAGAATTTGATTACTAAGCAGCATTTGCTCGCTTTGGGTAATGGGCAGCCGTTGCTCCATTACAATTTCACCAATTAAATCCTGAATTTGCTGTTTTAATTCTTCGCGGGGCAAACGGCTGGCAGTACCAATATCAATTTGCTCCATTAATAGGCCATAGATTTTAAGCTTAGATCCCTCTAAATCATTAGTGGGAGTCGCCGTTTTTTTAGGCGTTTCATTCTGATCTTCTTGAGATTGTGAAGCGAGGCGTGCTTCGGCTTTCTTATTAGCAAGGCTGGGCGATTTCTTTGGGGGAGATTCAGGAGCTGTTTCGGCTGTAGATGCTGCTTCTGTATGAGCCTCAGCAGGGGCAGTTTCTGTTTTAATTGCCTCTTCATCAGCAGAAAATTGGGCTTTTTCGGCAACAGCAGTCTTCTCCGGATTTTCCGGCGGTAATGGCGTTGAATTGCTGTCGCGACGTCCAAACATAATGTTCCTGTAATGCAGCTTGCGCCGGTCAAGGCCGTGGGTTATTTTTTACCTTTTAGCCATCCTAGCTTAGAGGGTTTTGCGCTCTTATCATCCTTTAACATGGGGGTTTTGTGTAATTTATCTGCTAATGCAGCCATGGCTTTTCCTGTCGCATCGGGATGTTTTTGCGTCACGGGGATATCGCCGGTGGCCATTTTATTAAATGCCTCGATATTAAAAGGAATTTCTCCGTAAAACTTGGTGTCCAAGCTCTTTTCAAAGTCACTGATTTTCATTTCATATTTAGGCAATAGCCCAATGCGGTTCGCTACAAAATGAATATGTTTTAGCTCAAGGGTTTCTTTGAGTAATGCTTGTAGGCGCAGGGCATCACGCAGGCCAATGAGAGTAAGTTCAGTGACGATAACAATCTGATCAGCAGCTTTAAGAAAATCTTGGGTGAAACTTGAAACATCCCGTGGCAAATCGGCGACTGTTACAGCAAATTTATTGCGACTTTCGCGGATTAATGCTGCGGCGGCATCGGGGTGAATTGTCACCGGATCATCAAATGGTTCTTCTGAACTTAGGATCGAGAAGTTTTCGGAATATTTCAGAAGCACACGTTCCATAAACAGGGTGTCTATGCGGTCGGGCTTTGCCAGAGCATCGCGTAGCCCACGGCCAGGCTCTAAATCCAGCATCAAAGAAATAGTTCCCCATTGCGGTTCCAGATCAAGCAGGCCGGTAGTGGTGTTGTGTAGCTTGCCAATAGCAGCGGCCAAATTCAACGCCACACTGCTGGCGCCTACGCCGCCACGTGTTCCTATCACAGCATAAAGCTTGCCTTGTTTTTCTGCTTTTGCGCCTCCGACCTCTGCTGGCGCGTGGGTGATTGCATCTTCGAGTGCTTCTTGTGTGAGGGGTTTTAACAAATAGCTATGTACACCAATTTCTGTGAGCCAGCGGAAGAAGCTGAACTCATCTACCGTGCTTGTAACAATTACTTTCACTGTGGGTGCGCATACATCGGCCAGATTATCCAGTAATTCGGGTGCGGATTCAGCATCGGGCACATCCACCAGCAAAAAATCAGGGCTGGGGTTTTTAGCTAAAAAATCGAGTGCTTCTTTGACAGTGCCCTGTTGGATACAATCGGCACTCCAGCTTTGGCTGGCTGCAAATTCTTTAAGTATGGCAATACTATCGCTATCAGGAACAAAAGCGAGGAAGCTGGGGCATTTTTCAATTGAGGGCTTTGTGGCCATGAACGCTTATTGACCTCCACCGCTAGATTCGCTATCTCCGCCTGTCAATGTAGGAGCGCGATAAGCTTCAATAACTACTCGTCCACGTTCTACATCCGGGCGTGGATCGCCTTTACCCGCGATAAGATCATTAGGATCCATCACCATTTTACTTAAGTTCACCGCATGGGCGCAACCATAATTGCTTAAACGGGCATTGCGGTAATTTTCCATATGCGCATAGCTCCAATCCGGACAATCTGGACTGCTTACACGCGCTTCGCTGGTGCTTACACGAATGCGCCCTTCCGGGATGCTGGCATCGCTTACAACAACAATTTCATGATAGCCTTGCTGATCCAACTGACGTTGTAAATCTTCGAGTCGTTGCGCAGTTTGTGTGTCTTCGGGCATGGCGGTTAGCAGTGCAATATTTCCACCCGGATTATTGCCACTTTGTGCCAGAAATTCCATGAGTTTATTTTCTT
>JAKUPQ010000049.1:4625-16502 GCA_022450665.1 Alphaproteobacteria bacterium
GTTTTGGCTCGGAATAGTGGTGAAGCGAGGATAATATACATCATGGTGTACAGCTTCATAGGTAATAATAGGTTCTTTGGTGGGCTGCACATTGCCTATGCATGCGGCAGTTAATGATGCAACACCGCTAATAAGTACAAACTGATATATAATGCGTTGAATATTCATCACCTTCTCCTATCGCAGCATAAAGCCAACGGGGCCGTTAAGGGTTGCCGCAGCTTCGGGCTTTGTGGCGGGGGCAGGCGCAGTATTTGTGACAGGGGTTTCAATCACCTCCACATTTTCCACGGGTGCAGCTTTATTTGCAGGCGTAGTTTTGGCCACCGATGGCGCGGGTGTCATAATTTCTTCGCGATCCACCACTACACCTGAAGCCTGATTGGCCATAGAACGGCGGAAACGGGGGTTGCGTAAATCAGAAGGCGATCCCTCCAGCATTACCGGCTTAGGTTCAGGCTTGGGTGTATAGGTGTGGCCAAGCAAAATGCGTTCTGGATCGGTGGGAGCTACATATCCCACGGTGGGGTCGGTGAGTTCACTGGCCGAAGCGCCGCGTACAATATAGGGGGTGATAATAATAACAAGCTCGGTTTGTTCTTGCTGAAATTCGGTAGAGCGAAACAGCGCCCCTAAAATTGGCAGATCGCCTAAGAAGGGGAATTTTTCAACATTGTTGCTGTGGCCGTTGCGGAGCAAACCTGCGATGGCAAAGCTTTGGCCGCTTCCTAGCTCGACGGTGGTTTCTGCGCGGCGCGTGGTGAGGGCAGGAATGCTGAATCCTTGCAGGTCTACGGCGCCAATTTGCGAAAGTTCGCTTACTTCAGGCGCAACCGTCAGGCTGATTTTATCTTTAGACAGTACTTGTGGGCTAAATTCTAACCCCACACCATATTCGCGGTATTCGATAGTAACTTGTCCGTCTTGTCCGGGAACAGGAATGGGATATTCTCCGCCGGCCAAAAAGCTGGAACTGCGGCCAGAGGCGGTGGTAAGGTTTGGCTCGGCCAGCACTTTGATAAGATTATCCTGCGCCAATGCGTCAATTACACTATTGATATTCAAATTGCCGTTGGCAAAGTTTACCGCAAGGTTGTTGTTGCCGTCACCACGCATGATGTTTGCTACATCTGCTGCGCCTATGTCGCGCCCCGTCACCAAACCAAAGGCAAAATTACCGCTATTGGTGAGTACGGATGATAGATTAATGCCAAAACGTTTTAATTCGGTACGTGATACTTCTGCAATGCGTACTTTGAGCATTACCTGATCAGAACCTTTAACATTAAGCATGCTGACCAGCGTGTCATCTCCCAAGAATGGTTCGACGATACGACGAATATTATCTGCTTCGAGAGGGGACTCTACATCACCACTCATGATGAGCGCGCCATCCATTGAATCGAAGGTAATATTTGTATCGGGCATTACACGGCTGACAATCTGCGCAAGCTTGCTTAAATTATGGTTCACCGTAATGGTTTGATTCAAAATTTCATCACCACGGCTATTAAATGCTACCACAGTGGTTTGTCCAACGCCGCGCCCCTGAATAGACACAAGGTTAGGCGCCAGCACATCTACATCGGCAATGGCAGGGTCGGCAATAGCCACCACATCGGCATTATCCGGCAGGCGAATGATGGTGCTTTTGTTTAATTCTACGATCATGCCGTCACTGATTTGCGCAGCGGCATTGGAATAGAGCGCTCCTGCGGGCGAAAGCAATGCGGCGGTGCAAGCGCAAAGGGCTGCAACACGGCGCATCTTCAGGAAAATTTTACGTTTATTCAACATGATATGCTAACGCTCCTGTGGGTATCACTGACCAGTTTGCCGGAATTCCAGTTCGGTAGTTTCGTCACCGCGAATCACGCGCACTCGTGTAGGCTGTCTTGTGAATTGTTGCGATCCGCTAAGTAGGTTGCTTACATCGCTATCACGTGTATAGGCCTGATTCTGCGGGGTGCTAACGGTTTCATCAGGATAGAAAAAGTCAATGCTTTGGCCGCTCGCATCGGGCAGGTTTTCAGGCGCGATTACCGGCAAGGGATCCACAGAATCGGCAATCTGCACATCATTTGCTAGGCTGCGCAGCGCAAGGGATATTTTACCCATTTCCAGCGCCACACTAATGGCTTCGGCCTGTCGGGGGCTGACTTCCAGTGTCACGGTTTTTGCCAATAGTGCCTTGTTTTCGGGGTTATCCAACATTTGATCTACCGCTAACACCCGCACATCTTTTACAAAGGTTTCGCTGGCAAAGTTTTGCCCTACAGCATTTTGTATGGCGTGAGGGAGAATCAGGGCGACACGATCGCCCGGAAAAATAAATCCGGCATTGCCTGGGGTGGCATTGACTGGCAGCGATATAGCGCGGAATCCCGATTGCAGCACAGCAGACATAAAGCCGCCTTCACCGGGCTTGACCATTGCGCCAAGGGTTATTGGCTCGCCCGCATAGATGGTGCGGCGTACAACAGCGCCATTATAATCCTGCATGTTCAGAGAATCATCGATGATATAGGGGGGAGATTGTATTTTGTCTTCCGGCCATTCACCCCATGTCAGGTCTTTATCGGCGCGAATAAACGTTCCGGCGGTTATGGTATCTTGTGCAATTAAAACACGCGTGGTGGTGACGGGTGGTGCTTCGGCCAACTCAACGGGTGTAGAAACGGTAGAGCGAACTGCAACGGCGGCAAGTCCGGCTACGATAACGCCAATAATGACTAAAATAATATAGGGGCGCATGTTACCTCGATACATCACTACTTGTAATGAAACCTGTTATGTCAGGCTAACCATACAAAACAAAAGTTAACAATACCTTAAACAAAAGTACTGAAGTGCAAAAAACATCTTAGACCAGCAATTTAATAATCGCAAGCTATTAAATAATAAGCATTTTAGATAAGTTTGTCGCGTTATGCGCGATTCTGGTGCGTTGTGGCACTGGCATTCGCTTTGGGCGGGGTCGCCATTTCGGGAGGAGGGGAAAATAAATATCCCTGAAACAGTCCAATATCTGCATTTTCGAGTAATTTCAGAGTGGTTTCGGTCTCTACACCTTCGGCAATCACGCTACACGCGTTGTCGCGAGTCATCTCTACCAACTCGCGGATTGTTGCCATGGCTTGTGGTTGATCAGCGCGTTGTATCAAGCGCATATCGATTTTAATGAAGTCTGGCTGCATTTCTTTTAGAATCCGGCGGGCGGTGTGTGGGGTTTCTATGTCGTCCAATGAAACCAAATATCCTTGCGAACGGCAGTATTGCGTAATTGCCTTGAGGTGATGAATATCGCGGGGATTTTCCGAATTAGTGCAATCTAGCACAATGCTTTTGGCATTCATGCCATAATGGCGTGCCGCTTCACTGAGGCCACCAAAATAAAATTCGGGGCGCTGAATAAATCCGGGCACAAGATTGATAAAAAGAAATCCGGTTAAATGGTCTTCGGTAAAACATTTAATGGCCAGTTCATGTAGATGACGGTCTATTAAATGCTCTATGCGCAGAATTTTGCTGGCCTTGAAAATTTCTCCGCCATTAATGAAGGAGCCATCCGCATTAATTGCGCGTACCAACGACTCATGGCCAAATATTTTTCCGTTACTATCAACGACCGACAAAAAGTGGCAAATCAGCCGATCTTCTTTAATAACATCGATCAGCCACATGTTTTCGCAGATTTCACTCACTTCTTCCAAGCTGCGAAGTTTTTGTTTTATTTCGCCTATGCTTGGTTGTGCATCGCCCGGATACGTGCAGGCCTTAGCGTTGTTAGCCAGCTTATAGCGTGAAAGGCTGGCAATAATGTTACGCCACGGTGCTGTCCAGTTTTCAGAATAAAGAAGGAAGCACGACTCGGAATCTCGATGCGGTTGCAGCCCCAGAGCCACAAGCTCGGCTTCTATAGTATCAGTAATAGCGGCAGGATTGATGATAATGCATATCCAGCAGGGCTGGACGCTATTTAGACTGTTAAACCAACGGGTGTTCATAATGTATTCCGTTTTATGTTTCAGCCAAAAGGCGGGACGGCTCCCTGAGTCGAGAAGGGATGAGAATTTAGTATAGTCGCGAGTTTATTAATAAATCATTTACAAAGCACGAATTATTAGCATCCAAGCATGAAAAAACTTTATATGCTGTATTTCAAAAAGACCCTTTATTTTAGTGAAAGCAATTTATTTTATTACCCTGCTGAATTATAAGGCAAATTTAATTTTCTTTATAATCGCTGATAAAAAAATATAAAATTTTATAAGTAAGTTAATCAAATATTCATAACCATGACACATAGTATGATCAGAGAATTAACGTGGAACAACCACGCAGCATAGCCAGAGGCTTGTATGAGGATGTATGAAGAATAAGCGATTTTTAGCCAGCGCGGCGATTTCGGCAAGCATATTACTATATGCACCTATTGCCATAGCGCAACCCCACTCCACAGCATCAGCTAATAGCATAACATCGCAGCCCAACTATCAGAGCGAAGCGCGGCGTATTTTGCTTGATAATGTGCGCCATGTAACCCAACAAAATCCAGCATTAAAAGATTCGGTTGGCGATAAGGCTTTGCTGATGGCAGTGAAGCTTTCGGTACAGCAAAAACCCCATTTGGCCGAAGAAATCAAGCGGGTGGCGCGGGGGTTGAAACCGCAGCTTGCACCGCAGATATCTCGTACAGCAGCACAAATAACCGGCATAGACGAAGAAGTGCCGGAATGGGCGCTATCCCGCGACCCAAACGCATCGCAGGTATATTCTGCCGCGCCGGAAAAAGATATTTTTGCCTTAGGGCTGGAAGAACTAATGAACACGAAGGTGGTGACAGCCTCCAAGTCAAAAGAGCGAGCATTTGACGTGCCGGCGGCAATTTCTGTGATTACCAACGAGGATATACGCCGCTCTGGCCAAACTTCGGTGATGGAAGTGTTGCGCATGGTGCCGGGCATGCAGGTGTCGCGTATTAACTCATCAGGCTGGGCAATCTCTGCCCGTGGCTTTGCTGATGAATACGCCAATAAAATGTTGGTGCTGATTGATGGACGTAGCATATATACCCCAACATTTTCTGGTACGTATTGGGATTTGGTCAACCTTCCGTTGGAGGACATTGATCGCATCGAGGTGATTCGTGGCCCTGGCGCCAGCGTGTGGGGTGCTAATGCGGTAAATGGCGTGATCAACATCGTGACCAAAGAAAGCAAATATACCCAAGGAGCTTATGTTAGCGGCGGCGTAGGTAATCACGAGCGTGGCTTTGCCGAAGGTCGTGTAGGCGGTACTTTTGGTAAAGAAGGGCATTATCGCTTATATAGCCGCTACTTAAACCGCGATCGTATGGAAGCGCCTTCGGGCGAAGAACAGCAAAACGGCTGGTGGCGTCTGCTCACCGGAGTGCGGGCAGATTGGAACGATGGCGACAGGGATCGTTTTACCGTGCAGGGCGAAATTCAGCATGGAGCCAACGAACAAGAATCGGTGCAATTTGGTCCGGGCGGGGGAGAGTCGGAAATTACTTCCAGCTATTTACGCGGCCAATGGGTGCGGGCGTTGGAAAGTGGCAATACATTGAATATCAGCAGTTTTGTAGATCAGCATAGTCGTGATACGCCGATCTTGGAACAGCGCGTGACGACATTTGATGTTGATTTCAATCTTACCAGTCGCTGGATGGACAGAAACGAGTTGATATGGGGTGGAGGCTACCGGCTGATGGATGATAGCTATGGCAGCACACCGGTTTTGACTTTTGTGCCATCGGAAGAGCAAAAGAATTTATTTAGTGCATTTGTGCAAAATAAATTTGAAGCCACCAAGCAACTCGATTTGACGTTGGGAACCAAATTCGAGCATAATGGCTATACAGGGTTTGAAGTGCAGCCCACGGCAAAAGTGGCTTATCGCCCCAGCGAGCGCAGTACTGCATGGGCATCAGTAGCGCGGGCAGTGCGCAGCCCCAGCCGTACAGAAGACTCGATACGATACAGCTTTTTACAGCAGCCTGCAGCTACGTCTGCAACAGTTGTTGGCATTGGTAGCTCAAGCGTAGAGTCAGAAGAGTTGGTTGCCTATGAGATAGGTTATCGTGTCAGCCCGCGAGAGGGGCTGGTATTTGATGTGGCTACGTATTTTAATGATTATGATAATCTCACTTCGTTATCACAGGGCGCACCTACCCTCGGCGGCGGTGGAGTTATTATCCCGTTGAACGTGCAAAATATGGGTGAAGCAGAAATGTATGGCATTGAAGCCACTGCAAGCTGGCAGGTGACGGCCAGCTGGTTGCTTTCAGGCTATTACTCTTATGGGCGTTTAGAAACTCAATCACAAGGCAACAGCCAGTTGTTTCAGGATTACGAATCGCTGTGGCCGGAGCATAGCTTTAGCGTACGCTCCCTCTACAACATTAACGAAAACATTGAGTTTGATACCGCACTGTATTACGTGAGCGATTTGAATAATGCGCGGGATGTCAATGGTGTGTTGATGCCGGTAGATTCCTATGTGAAATGGGATGTACGCCTTGGTTGGCGCCCATGGGAAGGGCTGGAGCTGAGTTTGGTCGGGCTGAACCTGCTGGAAGGCAACCATCAGGAGTTTGTAAATTCTCGTTTTTATCCAGCTTCGCAAATTGGACGCAGCTATTACGGAAAAGCTACGTGGAGATTTTAAGCTGCTGAATAAATATGATATTTGACACTAAAAATAATAAGAAAAGATGTTTGATTATAATGCACCATACGAATAACCCCATAGCCATTGTAATGATGGTCATAATGCTGACACTAGGCGCGACAGTACCGCGACCGGTGCAGGCAAAGCCGTCGGCAGATGAGGCGGCGGTAAAAGTGGGGTATATCTATAATTTCATGAAATTTGTAGAATGGCCGAACGTCGCTGGCCAGCAGGATTATATTGTATGTGTATTGGGCAGCAACCCATTTGGACAGGTAATAAATTCACTCGGGAATAAAACTATCCGTAATCGTGGAATACGTGTGGTAACGGATGTGCCGTTAGAACAAACAAAATATTGCCATGTGGTATTTGTGAGTCGCTCAGAATCAGGACGGTTAATGCCTGCATTGCTGCGTATGCGACGCTTGCCACTGCTTACTATCAGTGACATTGAGGGTTTTTCGGATAAGGGCGGGGTCATCGAATTAATTAGCGGCAGTAATAACGATATATCTTTTCGTGTAAGCCAGAAAACCGCTTTGGATATTGGTTTGCATGTCAGTTCTAAATTGTTGAGCATGAGCCGATGATCCGCATAATATGTATTTTATTTTTTCAGGCATGTTATGCTCAATTCAAAGCAACCTATCTTTCAGGGAAATGTTCTTCATATCACACTAGATGCTGAAACTTAATACCAACGATATTCTGCATTTTGATTCGATCAAGAAGAAGCTGATCTTCTTCATGACGGCGCTGAGTATCATCTCGGTATTAGTGGGGGTTATCAGCTCGGCGGTATATAGCATCAGCGATATGCGCGATTCCATTAAAAGTAAAATGGAAACTACCACCGAAATCGTAGGCAGTATGAGCGAAGGTGCATTGCTGTTTGAAGATGCCGTGACTGCCAAAGAAACGCTGTCGGTACTGCGCAATGAGCGCGAAATTGTGATGGCGTGCCTATACAAATCCAATAATGAAATATTGGGGCGTTATAATTCAGAACGCGCAGGGGCAAATGCTCCCAAGCATTGTCCGGAGAATCCGGATGGTGAAATCTATGCCGTACAAAAAGATGTATATTATTTCCGCCACGACATCAAAGACAGTAACGGAGAGCGGGCAGGCACCATATTAGTAGTGGCACATCTGGTGACGCTGCAGGATCTGATTACCAAGCAAATATGGATGACGATTATTATCGTGCTGATGGTATCTATTTTGGCTTTAGGCGTATCGTATATTCTTCAGCCCATTGTTACCGGCCCGATTTTGTCGCTGATGGAGCTAACCAAGCGTATTTCGGAAGAAAAAGATTACTCTTTGCGCGCCAGCATAAACAGCGATGATGAGGTAGGTGTGTTGTCTACCTCGTTCAATGCGATGTTGGCCACGATTCAGGATCGCGAAAAAGAGCTGTATGAAATCAACGAAAAGGCCGAGGCTGCAAGCCGTTCTAAAAGCGAGTTTCTGGCAAATATGAGCCATGAAATTCGCACACCTATCAACGGTATTATGGGGTTTGCGCAATTACTTTCGGTTATGCCGCTGGAAGAAAAACAACGCAGTTTTGTGGAGATTATTCTTTCTTCTGGCAACACACTTCTTACGGTAATTAACGATATTCTGGACTTTTCTAAAATCGAAGCCGGAAAGCTTCATATTGAATCCGTGCCGTTCGACATGGGCGCCGTCATAGAAACGGTTGTGGATCTTATGAATGCGAAAGCCAATGAGAAAAAGCTCGAAGTGGTGATGCGTTATGCGCCGGGTACACCAAATTATGTCATTGGAGATCCGGAGCGGGTGAAGCAGGTATTGATGAACTTTGTCAGCAATGCCATTAAGTTCACTCAGGAAGGCCATGTCATGATCAATGCAGAGGCTAGGATTCTGGGGAATACAGAAACGATTATTCGTTTTGAGGTGATTGATACTGGTATTGGTATTTCTGAAGATGCCCAACGCCGGATTTTCGAAAAATTCATGCAGGCCGATAACTCTACTACCAAGCGTTATGGTGGCACAGGGTTGGGGCTGGCTATTTCCCAGCAATTAGCGCATTTAATGGGCGGCGAAGTGGGGGTAAGCTCCGAAGAGGGCAAAGGTTCGAATTTCTGGTTTGAAGTGCCGTTCCGCCTCGATCAGAACCAAGAACAAAAACGTAATCTGCCAGATGTGGATTTATCAAGCTGTCATATTCTGATTGTCGATGACCATGAAGTGAACCGGCGAATATTGTTGGAACTCGCACAAGGGTGGAAAGTGCGGGCAGAAGCTGCAGAAAGCGGCGAAGAAGCCATATATATGCTGAAAAAAGCGCGGGATCAGGATGATCCATTCCACATTGCTATTCTGGATTATCAATTGCCTAATATGGATGGCGAAGATTTATCAAATCTTATTAAAACCGACGCCACGCTTGCCCACACATCACTGATATTATTAACCTCTATGGGAATGCGTGGGGATGCAGGTAAGTTTCAGGAAATTGGATTCGATGCGTATCTGGTAAAACCTGCGCGGGCGGCAGTATTGCTGGACACGGTATCTACGGTTTGGATTAACCGCCAGCGTACCGATAAAACAGATGCTATTATTACCAAGCACACATTTGAACAAGCCTGCAACCGCCGTAATGAAGATGCCGGGACACTCCGTGATCGCGAATATAAAGATGTTGTGGAAGTGTTTACAGGGGGTAATCCGGTAGTGAAAAATACCGTGCCCAGAGAGGTGCGTCCCCCTGCTTTGCCACAGACAGACGTGCCTAATGTCCCGCAGCCGTCACAATCACTTGTATCAGGCACTACGCCACCGCAGCAAATGCCGCCTAACCCGCTAGGCCCCTCGCTTGAGCAACGCATGGCGACATTGATTGGCGGTGAGCCACAAGACATGCCAACGCGCCCGGATCCGCGCCAAATAGAGCGGCCACGGCGCGCTATGCCCATGCAGCCAGTTCGTAGCATGGCACCACCGCCGCAATCTGCTATAGACAATGCAATGCCGCTTTATGGACAGGGGTTAGAGCAAAATTATCATATTTTGCTGGTGGAGGATCAACTAACGAACCGTCTGGTAGTAGAGAGCATGTTAGAAAACATGAAACTGCACACAGTACACGCCGAAAATGGTAAAGAAGCGGTGGAAAAAGTACGAAAAAGTAATTTTGATTTAATATTGATGGATGTGCAAATGCCAGTGATGAATGGCTTTGATGCTACCCGAGAGATTCGCAGTTGGGAGCAGGAAGAAAAACGCAAGCCGGTGCCGATTATTGCAGTCACCGCCAATGCCATGCAAGGCGATCGTGAAAGATGCCTTGAAGTTGGCATGGATGATTATATCGCAAAGCCCATTCAGATTCCTGATTTGCAGCAAATGATTGAGCGCTTTTTGGATATGCGCAAGAAATTATAACTCAGTAATTATTGGATGTGAGAGTCATGGCTATGACTTGCCATATTTTACCCTATAAACTCGAACTGCTTCCTGCTTTTCAAAAGCTTAACCGTATATGGATTGCGCGGTATTTTAAGGTTGAGCCAGAAGATGAGCGTGAACTTGCTCAGGCACAATCGCTGCTGGTAGAGGCTGGAGGACAGATATTCTTTGCGTGTGAGGATGCGGATTGCCACGATCCGGATGCAGTGTTGGGCTGCGTGGGGGTGTATCGCCGTGAGGAGGATTTTTATGAAATTATCAAACTTGCAGTGGCAGATAATGCACAGGGTTTAGGGCTAGGGCGTAAGCTTATGCAGGCAGCCATAGAGTTTATCGCCGCACAAGGAGCAAGTCGTGCCATTATACTTTCCAGCCGTAGCCTGAGTCCGGCCATGGGGTTATACACCGCCATGGGATTCTATGAGGTCGATCTCGGTTATAAACATCTGTTTGAACGGTGCAATATCGAGTTGGTATTACCGCTTAATTAATGCGCCACCACGCGATGTTGTGACACGGTGTCTACGGGAGAATGGTTACGGAACCATTCTGCTACCATATCGCGTAAGAACGTTCCTGTATCGTTGCAATAGCCGGTTTCGCGCTCGCAAGCGAGTTTGAATACCGTATAAAAATCACCGCCATTAGCCAGATAATCGTTGGTTGCAATGCGGTAATGCTTGGAATTTTCTATCGCATTCCCATTAATTTTTATGCTGGTAACGCGCCCACCCAGCATTAATGCGTTATCACAATCATCGGTTTTGCAATAGTTAATCTGCATGTTATGCGACACATGAGGAAAAGCACCATAGGATTTTCCACCGGCTTCGCTCACCGCGGCATCCATCGCTTCAAGCAGTTCTTCTCCGGTGACATCCAGCACTACTATTGTGTTATCAAAAGGGAGCACTGTATTGATATCCGAATACCGCACAGGCCCCTTGGCTAGGTCAGCGCGCATACCCCCGCGATTAAGAATCGCGACATCAACGTTATCGCTTTGGGTGTTACTGAGCACAATATCCGCCGTAAGGTTGCCCATAGAGTGCAGTTTTGCCCCTGCTGCATGGCGGCCTGTAAAGTTAACGGCAGCTTCACCAAGCAACTCATTGGCGACGGCATCAAGAGGAACACGATATTCTTCAATGATGCTTTGCATCGCAGAGTCAGCAATAGCCACCTGCTTAGAGCAATCGTCGTTTACCACAGCACCGGTTTCGTCTTTATGGTAGTCGCAGCCGCGCACAAAAATGGGGTTGCCCAGCCATGCACCAGGACGGATAACTCCATCACTATCAAAAGTAATTTCGATATTACCCAGCCAACGGCCTTTCTCAAATGCGCTTACCAGTAGCGCAATATTACCATCTTTGCCTTTTAATACGGCAGGGTAAGGCGCAACTACACGTTCTGCTTGCAAAGGCAAACCCATGGCTTCTATGGCTTTAGGATCGCCGAACAAGGCATGATCGTGGCCACCTACAACAACATCAATACCAGATAAAAATGGGATCATCGCCATATCAACATCGGTGCCGCTATGGGACATGAGGAAAATTTTGTTCACGCCTTCTGCGGCGAGAGCATCTGCCTCTTTTTGCACACTGGCCACATAATCTAAAAATTTAATATTGTCGCCTGGGCTGGAAACATTCGGTGTTGTCGTAGTGGTAACCCCTAACAATCCATAACGTATGCCGTTTTTCTTAATTATAGCCCGTTTTACCG
>JAKUPQ010000050.1 GCA_022450665.1 Alphaproteobacteria bacterium
GAATAAAAATGTAAAACAGGTTTACGCGCTGTTTTTGGTAACAATATCGAGGCAACAGGAAAATTTTCATTTGCACCCCTAACAAGGGCTTGTATCTGTGGATAAAGTGCCATATTGTATCGAACTCACTTTTATGAAGCCTAAATTAAAAACAAAATCGGATAGCCCATTATGGCACGCCCCCGCATCAAAGCCCCTCAATTACGCCTCGCCTGTTTAGCAGATGAATCATCTCCCAAAGCGATGGAAGCGTATAAAGAACTTCGCAAGCATTATGACTTTGTAGACAAGCGATATATACGCGGTCAATCAGATATCGTCATTGTGCTGGGCGGGGATGGTTTTATGTTGCAGGTATTGCATAAATACATAACGGCGCGCAATCTGGCATTTTATGGCATGAATTGCGGTACCGTGGGCTGTTTGCTCAATAGCTATCACCCTGAACAGCTCCATGAACGCTTGCAGGCTTCGCGCTCGGTAGAGTTGCATCCGCTGCGTATGTTTGTGGAAACTACTAAAGGCAAACAAGTGGAATTGCTGGCGCTGAACGAAGTGGCATTGCTGCGTAGTAGTCGTCAGGCCGCACGTATCCGCGTTACTGTCGATCATGTAGTGCGTATTCGCGAAATGGTAGCCGATGGTGTGTTGGTTTCTACACCGGCAGGCAGCTCGGCTTATAACTTTTCGGCAGGGGGGCCAATCATTCCCTTAAATGCCAACGTAGTCGCGCTCACGCCTATCAGTCCTTTCCGCCCTCGGCGCTGGAAAGGCGCGCTATTGCCGCATGAATCAAGTATTTTCCTTGAAATTCTCGATCCTGAAAAGCGGCCTGTAAATGCTGTAGCTGACTTTACCGAAGTGAAAGATGTCGCATCGGTGCTGATTGCTGAGCAAAATGAGTCAAGCCTCACGGTATTGTTTGATCCGGATCACGATTTGGAAGAGCGCATGATTAAAGAGCAATTCATGTCGTAATGCTAGGCTGTGACGGAATTCATGCCTATGCCTGTTGTTGTTCTTCCGGCGTAAAAGTGAAAAGCTGCAATGCATGAATGGGGGCATTCATTAGTGAGGCAACCGCTTCGTATACCATGCGTTGCCGTGTCACACGCGATTTACCGGTGAACTTCTCACTTACTATCGTCACATGAAAATGCGTTTCGCCTTCGGGGCGTGTGCCTGCATGTCCCGCATGTTTATGCGAATCATCCCGCACAGCTAAATGGGTGGGCGAAAAACTATCTTCTAAAATTGTTGAGAGCCTTGCCTGTGTGGTGGTCATTTTCTGCTCCGTTAATGTGTATGTATTGTTGCCATACAAAGTAGCATAATGCAGGAATGCGTGCGTGTATAGTGCAGTATATTAGGCGGTATGGTTGCTTTTACTGCAATACTTATCCAGCACATCCTGCAGTGTCTCAAGCGTCAGTGGCTTGGCGGCATAATCGTCCATACCCGCGTCAAAGCATTGCGCATCATCTCCGGTGAGGGCATGCGCCGTAAGGCCAATGATAGGCACACGCGGCTCGCCGCGGCGTTCTTCGCTTTCCCGCCATTTGCGCGTGGCCTCTAAGCCATTAATTTCCGGCATATTAATGTCCATTAATACGGCATAATAGATTACATCCTGCTCTTGCAACTCCAGCGCTTCGCGACCATTACGTGCAATGTCGTAGCTATAGCCAAGTTCATCCAGCAATGAGGTGGCAACAATAATATTGCCAGGATAATCTTCTACCAACAAAATTTTACGCGTATCTTTCGATGTGTCGTAATTGGTAGTGTTGATTGTGACTGCGTTAGCTTCGGTGGCATCTACTTCACGCAGGGGCATAGTGATAGTGAAAGTAGACCCTTTTCCCACAGTGCTTTGCAACGTGATTGTGCCACCCATCAAGCCTACCAGATGGCGGGTGATAGCCAGCCCTAAGCCCGTGCCGCCGTGATTTCCAGAAACACTGCAATCGGATTGACGGAATTTTTCAAATATCAATTCTTTTTGTGTCTCAGGAATACCAATACCCGTATCGCTGATGGCGATAATCAATTGTGGCGCATTCCCATGGCGATTATTGACATTTGCCGTTAAAGAAATTTCTCCTTCATCGGTAAATTTCAACGAATTGCTTAATAAATTGAGAAGCACTTGTTTTAATCGTGCGCGATCCCCCATGAGCCAAGTGCCAGATATAGCGCCTGTATTGGTGCGCAGCGTGAGGTTTTTTTCTTCTGCCCGTACCGAGATTACCCGCGCCGTGTCTGCAATCAGCGAGTCCCATTCATAAGGGCGCTCATAAAGCTCGAATTCTCCGGCTTCAATCTTTGAGATATCAAGGATATCATTAATCAAGTCCAGCAGTGAATGTGCACCTACTTGCAATGTTTCTATCAATTCGGTTTGTTTGGCATTAAAATTCCCCGTTCTTGGCAGAATATCGGCAATGGTAGTTACTGATGATAGCGGGGTGCGGATTTCATGGCTCATATGCGCTAAAAACTCACTTTTTGCAGCATTAGCGCGACGGGCTTCATCATAGGCAAGGCGCATTTGTTTTTCTTTTTCTTCCAACTCGGCTGTGGTCGCCTCAAGCGCAGCGGTACGCTCTGCCACTTGCTGCTCGATACGCAGGTTAGTTTTTTGTAGCTCTTCATTTGCGTTTAAAAGCGCCGCAGCGCTTGGCACATTAAATGCGGTCGGCAGTCGGCGCCATATAACGAAAGTGGCAACTAAAGATAGCATCGCCGCCATTATTTTTACAATGTTATGGAATTGGAAGCTACCTAGCCATACCGAATATATTTCTAATACATGGATAAACCCGCACAGCATCAAAAATGCCATAAAGGCCATAAAAATAGGATTAAGTGGATTATCGGGGCGTTTGCGTTTTAGCACATAAAGCGCAGCTGCAACGGCTAGATAGCATGCTGCAATAATTGCATCCGAGAATATATGTAGCCAAAGTTCTTCCGACGGTAAGCTATGCACGTCGGTGGTATTGTCAGTATGGGTAGGTGTGTGCTGCATTTCGCGCATTGTTTTCAACAAGCTTGTGTTTGCTATATTATTACTAAGCCTATACCGCAATTACAGACGGAGTATATTTACAGTTCTTGCGAGGCAATTGCAACAGCAAAAAGTCTAATTAAACGCGAGAAATAATATATTATTAGTTGCTTATACACGTAGCGGACGCTTGCCATAGTATGATCACACGTATGACGTTTATTGCAAAACCACATCCTATATAAGGGTGTATTTTAAGCAGATTTGTTGCTAATAACATTAGGGATAAAACACATAAGGTGAAAAATATGACCAATGCTTCTTTTTCTTATCAACCATATGATGCAGCTCCAAACACTCCTAAATTGACTTTACCATTGGGGAGTGTGGATACGCATATGCATGTATTTGGCCCCCTTAGCCGCTATGCGTATACCAAAGATCGCAGCTATACTCCTACGGATGCCAGCCTAGATGCCTATCTAGCCATGGCAAAAACCGTGGGGATTGCGCGCACGGTAGTGGTGCAGCCCAGCGTCTATGGCACGAATAATTCGGCTACGGCAGATGCCGTAAAAGCATTGGGGCACAAGCGCGGACGCGGCGTGGCAGTGGTAGATGCCAGCATTAGCGATGAAGAATTGCAGCAATTACATGAAGAAGGTTTTCGTGGAATCCGTCTGAATTTGCTATTTAAGGGAGGCGTAGATTTTACAGCGGTGCAAAGCCTTGCCAAGCGCTTGGCAGATCGTGACTGGCATATCCAGTTTTTAGTAGATGTATCGGAATTCGATAATTTATACGAGCGGCTCTCCATGTTGCCTGTGACCGTGGTAATCGACCACATGGGGCATATGCCGGCGCATAAAGGATTGAATAATGCTGGATTCAAAGCATTGCTAAAATTGGTGGAGCGGGGAAACTGTTGGGTGAAGCTTTCGGGGCCATATCGCTTTACTGCACAAACTCAAACGCCATATAGCGATGTAGTGCCATATGCACAGGCGCTTATTGCGGCAAATCCAGAGCGCATGGTGTGGGGCAGCGATTGGCCGCATCCTGCCATTAATGTGCCAATGCCGAATGATGGCGCATTAGTGGATATGTTGGGCGACTGGGCAAAAACACCGCAATTGCTGCAACAAATTATGGTGCAGAATCCTCAAACGCTATATGGCTTCGAGCGCATGGAGTAAAATTTGCGCCGGATGTAGAGGGCGGTTATCGGTATAGCGCTCCACCTGACAACGACAGGAATAGCCGGTTACTGCGGCATTTGCCCCTGCTTTGGCAATAGGTTCCTGCCAGCTCATCTCATAAAGATTTCGGCTTATTTTCTGATTTTCTTCCATATGACCAAAGGTTCCTGCCATGCCGCAACAACCGGTGGCTACGTTATGTAGCGTCAGACCAAAATGTGTAAAAATCTTTTTCCACAAATGCGCGCTTTGAGGTAGGCTTGTGCTTTCGGTGCAATGGGAAAATAAATAATATTCGCCTTTGCAGCGATTCTTATAGCGTTCTAGGGATTTTGCTTCGATACGCTCTGCCAGCCATTCTTGTAGCATGAATATGGTGGGGACATCCGTTTCGCCCATATTTTGCATATACTCCTGCCGATATGTCAGGGTGACGCTGGCATCTACCCCTATGAGGGCGGGGGAGGCTTGGGACAGCTTCTTCACATAAGCCGCATTTTGCCGTGCGATGGTGTTAAAGCTATGCAAAAAACCCATCACATGGCGTGATTTTCCATTGCGCTTGAATTGCGCAACCTGCGCATTTATGCCCAGTGTATACAATAACACCACCATATCACGCACGACCTCTGCATCATAAAAGCTGGTATAGGCATCTTGGATTATCGTAACAGCAGGCGCATTTTTTGATGGCTTTTTTGCGCGATTATGCGCCAGCAGGGTTTGCAAATTTGGGCTGCTGGGTTTGGGGGTATCTACCATTCCTAGCACAGAAAAAGGAATCAGTGTCTGCACAGCCGAAAATGTTTTGGGCATGGCCGCAGAGAGCTTTCCTAATTCTTCGCTATAACCAATTAAATAGTCACGCATTCGTCGCGGATAGCGGCTGTGATATAACGCTAGAAACTGAGCGCGCATGTCAGGAATATCCACTTTGATGGGGCACTGCCCCGCACAGGCTTTGCAAGCGAGGCAGTTTTTCATGCTGTCGTAAACGACATGTGAGAAATCATCTTCTTTTGCTGAGCGTTTGGTTGCGCGTGAGTGTTTTTTTGCGGTGATGTCATAGCCGTTCAATGATAATTGGCGTAGCCATTCGCGCATTAATCCAGCGCGGCCTTTTGGGGAATAAAGACGGTTTCCTGTGGCTTTGTAAGAGGGACACATGGCATCATTTGGATCGTAATTAAAGCACGCGCCATTACCATTGCACTCCACCGCCTTTGGAAATTGCACCAACGCTTCGGATTGGATTTCTTTGTCAAAGTGGCCGCGCAGGGGAATATTGTCGATGCTATAAAGCTGTGTTGTGCCGCCACTGGCAGTAGCGATTTTGCCAGGATTCAACTGATCATGGGGGTCGAATGCCGCTTTGATATCGCGTAGGCAGGCATAGAGCTCTTCGCCAATAAATTCAGGAGTGTATTCAGCACGAAATCCTTTGCCATGTTCGCCCCACATCAGGCCGCCATAGCGTTTTACCAGCGTCACTACCTTGTTGGAAATGACACGTATGCGGGCTTCATCGGCGGCATCGCGCAAGTTTAATGCAGGGCGCACATGCAAACAGCCGGTATCCACATGGCCAAACATACCGTATTCTACCCCTTCGGCATCAAGTAAGGCGCGGTATTCGGCAATGTAATCAGCCAGATTTTCGGGGGGAACGGCAGTGTCTTCAGCAAAGGGAACCGGCCTCTTGTCGCCTTTCATATTACCCAGTAGACCCACGCCGCGTTTACGTAGTTCCCAGAGCGATTGTATTTCAGCGGCATCGGTAGTGGTGGCAACATGAAAAGCGGCACCGGTATCAGCCAGTAGTTTATTAGCTGCGGCAGCTACTTCCGTGGCGCTATCGCCCACAAATTCTATCAGGTTGCAGCCGCCAACATTTTCTGCCGCATGCGCTTGCGGCATGAATTTTTTCACCTTGTGCCAAACATTATCGTTGCGGGCAAGCTGGAACACTATGCCATCAAAAGTTTCGATTGCCAGCGGATCGAAAGTTAATAAATGCGGGGCAGCACGCAAGGTCGCATCAAAATCATTATAACACAGCACCACAAGTTGGCGGTGTTTTGGAATTGGCAGTAAACGTAAGGTAATAGAGGATATAACGCCCAATGTACCTTCAGATCCGGCGATGATTTGCGTGGGTGAAAAGTCCCCGTTAACGTCATATATATCGGCCAGATTATACCCGCTGAATTCACGGTTCATTTCGGGCAGCGTTGCGGTGATTTTCTCGCCATAATCGCGGGCGATGTCATCTAGGCGGGCAACGATAGCGCCAATGCGGCTATCGTCATGGCGCATTGGTGGTACATCCTGAGTGGGATAAGTATGCATGCCCCATTTATCGCCATTTGTCAGATAAATATCCAGCCACTGAATATAATCGCTGGTTTTGCCATAAATGCGCGATCCTTTACCGCAGGCATCGGTTGCCACCATACCGCCAATGGTAGCGCGATTGCTGGGTGAGAGCGTGGGGGGAAAGAACAAACCATATGGTTTTAAAAATGCATTTAACTGATCGAGGATAACCCCTGGCTCTACGGTGATTTGCTGTGATTCAGCATCAAAGTCGAGTATAGCACGCATGTATTTGCTGCAATCCAGAACAATGCTGTGGTTGAGGGCTTGGCCATTGGTACCGGTGCCACCACCACGGGGAGTGAGGGTAATTGCGTTAAAACGCGACTCACCCAGTAATGCCATCACGCTGGCAATATCGGCCTCGGTTTTTGGGGCAAGCACCGCCTGAGGCATAAGTTGATAGATACTGTTATCGGTGGCATTAATAAGCCGGTTAGCGTAATCGGCGTTTATATCCCCGCTAAAACTACCCCCGCGCAGCGCTTGCAAAAACATTTGCACGTTTTTGTCAAGTGACTGCTCGGGGTGTAATTGGGGAATCATACGCGTTATGCCGCAGCGCGGTTGCGATCATAAGGCCGTTTGTCCAGCCAGTTTTTGATTTCACCGGCAAATTTCTGAAAGAGCGGGTTTTCGTCCAGCATCCATTCAGTATGGCCACCGCCTTCGAGTAAGAACATTTCACACGGGCCGGGATAAGCGGCTTTGAGTGCTTTTGGCTCTGTAATAGGATGCAACGCATTATCTGCACCATGGGCAATGAACAGCGGGGTGTGAGTAAATTCTTTTACATTGCCTTCGGGATTAAAATCGAGAAGCGAATCGGCAAAGCGGAAATCGGCGGTCATGCCATAATTCGGATTTTTTCTTAGCACGCCGTCTACATAGCCTTTGCTTACTGCATCTAGCGGATAAATATCGAATGGGTCAATGCCTTTGGCTTCGCCGCCATTTGCTAAACGGGTGCGCTCTGTGTCCATCCATTCCAGATATTCGGCATATCCTGCATCGCCGCGCACTGCACGTTGCACGCGCTTGGAGTTATAAAACCCGTTCATGGCAATCAATGCATCGACACCTTTAGTCAGGCGTGCGGCATTAATAATAAGTCCACCGGCCATGCCCCATCCGGCCAGAACAATAGGGCGATTTTTGCCCGAAGCGTGGCTACGCACAAATGCTACCGCATTGGCAATATCGCGTTCTTGTTCTTCTAGCAGCACCATGCCGCGCTCGCCCTCGCTTTTGGCAAAGCCGCGATAGTCAAAGCCAAAACAAATATAGCCGTGTTTGGTTAAAAAGCGGGCATAGCGCTCGGGGTGAATGTCTTTTAGTCCGGTAAATCCAGAGCATACAATTACCACAGGCGTGTCGGCCTTGGCTTCGCTGTCGGGATGATAAAAACTTCCGTCTAATTTTAGGCCGTCGCTATAAAAGGCCAGATTTTCTTCACGCATCATTTCCTCGTTTATTAAAAAAGTTATTTATTGAATTTTTTCATCCGAAAACTTTGTGCTTATTTTGCGCTTAATGCAAGGATGAATGCGCCATTTTTATAAATAAAATGCCGTTTTTTGCAGAAGTTTTTATGGGCGCGGTGATTATGTGAGCAAATTATCCAATCGCTTCATTTCACGCAGCACTAAAGAAAAATTAGCATCGCGCAAAGTAGGTAGATCAAACCGCACACGTTTTACGGTATTCCATTCAATTTCGCCCACAATCAGATCTTCTTCATATTTTTGTGCTTCGATAATCAGGTTGCCGTGCGCATCATAAATGCAAGAGCGCCCCCAGAAGCGTTTGCCGCTTTCGGTGCCCACGCGATTGGCCATGATAGAAGGCATGCCGTAGATGAATGAATAAAACGACATGGTGCGCGCCCAGTTGGACTGGTTATCAAATTTTACACTTGCATCGGCAGAGTTGATGGGGGCAATAAGAATTTTTGCCCCATGCAGCGCTACTAAATGCACCAATGCAGGATTCCATAGATCGGCGCAAATTAAAATTCCGGCGCGCCAATGATCGACAATAAAGCTTTCGATGGAGCGCCCTTCGGAAAACCACTTATCTTCGTTCAAGTCGCCATAGGTGGGCAGGTTGATTTTGCGGTGTACAAAATCCACATTGCCATTATAGAGCTTAGCTGCGGCATTGTGAAACAACGAGGATACGGATTCTTCGATGAAGCCCACCACAATGCGCATATTGGGTTCGACGCTGGCAAGATGTTTTAATATTTCATCATTTTGAGAAATAGCCAGATCAGGGAAGTTTTCATCAAACTCATAGCCCGTTAGTGAAAGCTCAGGGAATACCAGCAGTTCTACGCCTTGCTGCGCGGCCTGTTTAATATATTCTTCGTGTTTTTTGATGTTTGCCATCATATTCATGGCTTCGGGAGCAATTTGGGCGATGCCTATTTTTAAATTGGGTAGCGGTGTCATAGGCACTCCTTAAGCTGAAGCGGTTTATGTGCATTATTGCTAACAGAATAGCAACTTCAGGCCTAACGTAAAGTGACGGTTTTATGAATGATATGCAGCATATAAAAAGGGGCAGATTGCTCTACCCCTTTTTACTCTGCGCGGAGAATACAGGCCGTGCGTTTAGTTCGCTTTTTTTGGTGTATTCCACTTATGCAGCAGCACCGCACCATGCCGCTCCAACAAGGAACCTATAACAATGGCTGATGCGCCGAATGCTGCAAGCGTCATCCAATTAGTAAAATCAATTAGAAATATCAAATCATACCCTTGTGCGCCGATACCTGCGATTATGGTGCTGGCACCTACAAACTGGATAAAGCGCGATGCAAAGTGGCGTCCCAAAAACATAATACTAACACCTACGAATATGCTTAGCATAGGCAGATATCTGTCCACACCTTCCAGCAAGCCACCAATATGCACTACAGCAAGCACTAAGCTGGCGATATGTGCAATTTCGATTGGGTTTTTACTGCGCTTGGAAATATCCAGCAATAGCAAAGTGAAACAACCGCTGAATAGGCTGAGCATTACCGAATTGGGTAATTCCAAGGCAATGATCTCGGGTAGCATTGCAGCAATTATTACTGCTAAGGCTAATGACCCTATGTTGATAATGGTGCGAATGCGGCTATGAAGTTCGGTATAATCGGCTATTTGGCGCACACCAATATAACCAATAATAGCAAACAAAAACTGCAAGTTATCATCAATTGGATACAGCATTAAAGACCGGCAGATCATAAGGATTGCTGGCGCAAAAATAGTGGCGATTGCGAACAACCCTTCTGATGTGCGCAGAGCGGCATCTTTGCGGCCAAAATGCGATATGCAGAAAATGGGGACTAATGCCGCAATAGCCACTAATGCGCCAAATTCAAGTGATTCACGTACGGGTACTAACAGCAGTAGATTGGTGAATACGCATAACGCTGCCAAAAGCTTAGCAGAATTGCGGGCAAATACCATATAGCTAAACCATGCAACCGGCATACTTACCAATAATATACCGCCCAACGCCAAAGCTATGTCGTTGGGGTTATCTAATTGCCACCTTACATAGGACGGATATACGGCAAGGTCACTGCCCCATTGAACGGTTGAGAAGATCAATGCTCCCAATGTGGCCATATTTACGGTGATCGAAAGTACGCTCAAGCCAAAAAATACACGGGCGCCTTTGTTTTCCTTAATGAGATAGCTCATGCTTAAGCCGGCACATGCTAAGATTAATGTTTGTGAAAGCAATAAATAAAAGCGGTCTAAATCTTCACCTGAAGACCAGTCTTGCAGCAAAAACGCTGACATGGCAGCAATAACCGCCAATGCACCTGAAATACGAAGTACGCCAGCAAGCCCGCTGAACAGGCTCATAGTTGATAATGCTTGTGAATGGGAGGCGTTTTGCGCGGCGTCTTTTGCCGACGCTTTTATGCGCTCTGCTGCCCCGTGACGTTTTAAAGCGGGTGGATAATCGGTAACGTGATACATAATTAAGCCTCCGGATTTTTATCAGTTGTGGTAGCAAGAATATTTGCCAGTTCTTCTTTCAGGCTGTCATTGGATTCTTGCTTCAAAAAAGCGTTTTCCATTACATCTATCGAACTTTCGCTGTTGTAGCCGTTAGCGTATTCGGTTTCGGTAATCAGCATTTCCCAACGGTCGAAGGTGTCTTCTATGCCACTGGCGGTGTTGCCTTCGATTTGGCTTACAACGCGAATGGCTTCGGCAGTGGATTGACGGGAGCGCATCATATTTTGCTGCTGGGCAATAGTGGTGAGGCGTTGTTCCATACGCTGCACATTCTCGGCCACCTGATTTTCAAGTTGATCGTGATGGGCCAGTGTTTTGATCGTTTGTTCGATTTGCTCACGGCATTGATTGCGGCGCGCCACGCATTCTAAAGCTTTTGCTTCATCACTGGCAGCAACGCTGCGGGCACGATCTGTCCAAAGCTTTTCTTGTTCTATAAGGGTTTCCATGCGCTGGCGCAGGGCTTGTCCATCTTTGCGCACACGCTCTAATCTAACGCGGGATTTTGCCACGGCAGCGCGGGTTTCTCTAAGTGTAGCAGCGATAATTGCATCGTGATTTTCCACATGCGCAACCATATCTTCAAGTTTGCTGCTAACTGTGGCAGAAATGCGGGTAAAAAGTCTCATAATAGCCTCCTTTGGATTTGATGTAATGCCAGTGTTACATGAAGCATTGCATATAGAAACCAAAGGCTGTAAAGTTGCCGAATGATAACCCAATAGTAGCATATATTGCTACTTTGATAGGATGATTCCCATGTCTGAGGCTCCGGCGCTGCTTGCGACATTAAAAACAGCATTAAAAGCACAAGGTAAAACCTATGCCGATGTGTCGCAGGTATTAGAATTGTCAGAAGCTAGCGTGAAGCGTATGTTTTCGGAGAATAATTTCTCCCTATCGCGCCTTGAAGCGGTATGTAATATGCTAAAAATGGATATCAGCGATTTGGTGCATCTTATGGAGCATGCTCAGCCGCGTATTACGCATCTGACCAGTCAGCAGGAATATGAAATTACGCAGGATTTACTGTTAATGTTGGTGGCGGTATGTGTGCTGAACCACTGGACACTGGAGCAAATTGTTGCGGAATTTACCATTAGCAAGGAAGAATGCATTCAAAAGTTGTTGCGACTGGATAAGCTGAATATCATAGAATTGCTGCCAGAAAATCGAGTGAAGCTGCTAATTAGCAAAGATTTTAAATGGCTTGATAACGGCCCTATAGAACGGTTTTTTCGGGAGCATATTGGTCAGGAATATTTTCAAAGTAGCTTTGAGGGCGAACAGCAATGCTTGATGGTGCTTAATGGCATGCTCAGTGTACAAAGCGCAATAGAGTTTCAAAAGCGCTTAAGGCGATTAGCGCGTGAGTTCAGCGAGTTATCCCGTAATGACTCTAATCACAGCTTTGAAGATAAAACCGGAATGACGCTGGTTATGGCAATGCGCAACTGGGATTTTGGTCTATTTCAGCATCTTATTCGTCCGCAGAGGCTGGATAAACCCTAATACCAATAGGGGCCATTGCGCTGGCGCAGCTTACGCAAAGCGGCTTTGGATATTTTTTTACGTAGTTTTAATGTGGATGGAATGGCTTGCAGCGATGCCGCTACCCCCGCAAACCATGTGCTGAATTTGCCGGACTTTAATGCGTGTAATCCCGCATATCCCCACCATAATATATAATTAGACAGCACCTGTAGCCATGGTAGGTTTTTTAGTGCGACAAGGGGGTGATTGCGCGCCAAGGCATAAACATGACGTTGCTCTGAACGGCCACTATTCGAAGCGACATGGGTTATGGCAATTTCCTGTGTCCATAAAATATCATAGCCTGCATCTAATATACGGTACGATAAATCAAATTCTTCGGCGCCATAGGGGTTGAGTATTTCCCAGTAATAGCCGGTTTTATCAAGCATTGCGCGGCGAAAGGCGCAACCGCCACCCAAAAAATATCCAGTAAGGGCATCGCCTGTGGGAATACATTTATCACGCCGTGGAATGTAACGTGCGGCAGTTGCTTGTGTGGCGGTATCCAAAATATTGAAGCTTAAAGCGCCCACGCTGGAATGATGTGCAAAATAATCACCGACTTTTGTTATTACGTCATGATGAGTGAATGCAGTATCGTCATCTAAGCAGATAATATAGTCGCCTTTTGCCGCTTTGAGACCAATATTTTTGCCTCCTGCTGCACCAGTATTATGCACCTGCTGCAATAGCATAACATCAGGAAAATGCGCTGCTAATAGCGCACATACTGACTTAGCATCGCCGTTATTTACCACGATAATTTCAGATTTTTCGCCATTCTGTGCAACAATGCTTTGTAGGCATCGCTGCAGCTCTTCGCAGCGATTCATGGTAACCACCACAAAGGAAACCGTTTCAGAAGAGGTCATAGAAGCGTTGCTTTTTCGGTGTTTGAAACCATAATACTAAGTAATCGCAGATTTTTTGTTGTAATACAAATATTTTGAAGGTGTGTTCCCATGCAATATGGTGCTGGCTATGGCTGATACCTGCTTATCCTTATCTTTGCCGTCAATCACAGTTGTTGTGCCGGTTTATGGGCAGGATGAAGAACTGAAACTTTGCCTTAATGCCCTTGCAAAGCAGGATTATGCGGGTGACTATACAGTTATAGTTATCGATAATAATGCGCAGTTTGCTTTGGATACACTGCAAACAGAATACCCTGATATGCGTTTTATCTGGGAGCCGCAAAGGGGTGCTTATCATGCACGCAACGCCGCTATTGCCGCCGCTAATACACCATTATTTGCATTTACGGATGCAGATTGTGTGCCGCACTGTGAATGGCTGCGTTATGGGGTGGAGGCGCTTATGGCGAACGAAAACATTGGATTGGTGGGCGGCAAAATTGTCATGACCTGTGATAAGGGGCGTGATTTATCACTAGCCGAACATATGGAGCTGGCAGCGGGTTTTCCGCAACATATATATATTAAACAACGTAAATTTGCCGCCACCGCTAACATGTTCACCACTCAAGCGATGTTTGATGCGGTGGGGGTGTTTGATGCCAGCTTAAAATCTGGTGGAGATGGCCAATGGGGACGCCGTGTATATAAGAGCAAAAAAGCATTGTATTATGCGCCGTTGGCCATAGTGGAGCATCCGGTACGAAACGCGGCACAAATTAAAACGAAAATTTGGCGAGTGGTGGAGGGAATACGCGACATGCAGCCGCATTGGATTGCGTGCTTGACCACAGTTGCGATTCATCTGGCACCGCCAATTAACCGGCTATGTGCAGTGGCGAAATACCACCATCCACAATTATCGCGTTGCCATAAAATATTACTTTTCGGCTATTGCCAATATATCAATTGGTATACGGCATATTGTCGTGTGGCGCTGCAGTTACAAAAAAAACACCCGCCCATGGATTCATGAACGGGTGCAATGTTTTGTAAATTTACTAAAGATTACGCTCTGCGGAATGAAATATGCTTGCTGTAATCTACCGATTTATCGCGATGCTCACCGCCTTCGGTACCAGCCCACCATGCGGCAGCGGCAGAAACAACAGAAGATGCAGCAATAACAAAAGCAAAAATAACTTTGCTGTTCTGATCAATACGCATGGCTTGTTCAGTCATCTCATTTGCGGCAGACTGATCGGGGGCGAAAGCTCCCAAAGCCGAAACAAACGCAAACGCAGACAATACCAACACCGTAGCCAATGCCCAGCTTAATAAGCCATGTGCGCCATCGCGCATTTCGCATTCATGAGGTTCGGCGCCAAGCATGGGGCGGCGTGAACGTCCGGCCAAATAGCCTCCCGCCAGTGAAGAAAGCAGCTGTACCCATAATAGATATATGCCAGTGGCAACAACGCCTAATGCGCCAATGTGGCCATCGCCTCGTAACGGCGAATCGGAAGCCAGCCCTACGGCGCTACCAAATTGTAAAAACACCAGAGAAATTGCAAGCGCAATCACTGTGCCGCCAATGACGGATCCCCATTCTACATATGAATGGCCTTGTACTCCTGCAACGGCTGATTCTGCCATGACCTGCACTCCTTTGGGTAAAGATTAAGCCAATCCGAGGAAGGACAATATAAACATAACAACTACGATAAGGCCTACGAGATAGATAATCGAATTCATAATAATTTCCTGCTTCGTTCGTTAATAACTATAAGCCTATATTTCACGGCGCTACATAAATTTGCTATGTGCCTGAGCAATTGAGAATATAAACATTTACCATGCAACGTCTTGCTGCGCCGCAACATTTTATTTTACAAAATTATTTGCCTTTGTAATAAATTTGTCATGTTATGAAAGTATAAATATTGCAATCTTATAAAGCGGATGCGGACGAATTGTTTTTTCCAGGCACTGCTTTGAAACGAATCATACACATAATTATAAAACACGAAAGGTGATGCCATGAGCAGAGACACTGATGATAAAGTACAACCTAATTCACCCCAAGCGCTTGCTGGGGGCTTATATATAACGGAAGAAGGCGAAGCGACAAGTTTCGTTATTCCTGGGGATGGGAATGTACAACAAGGTGTACAGGATGCTAATGATCAAACCAGAAAAATGGGAAACCTATATGAAATGCTTAAAGAAGGGCGGGTTGCAGCAGCAGACCTCGAAACTGAGCGCGATCGCTTTGGTACTCGTGGTTTACATACTGCACGTGATCGCACCAACGCAACAGGGTGGCGTGAAGGTACAGAATTAACTAAAGGACCAGATCCTGATGGCATCCGGGATTTTAAAGGAAATGAATTTGATGGTTTAATCGGTTATGCTCCAGCTAAGGGTCCAGGAGAGATGCGCACTCCTGCACTATGGAGCCACTTTACTCAGGTTAATGAAGATGGATCTCCTAAGCTTGGCGAAGATGGTGAGCCACTACCTATTACTCATGTAGACCAGCTTGAAGGTCAATCATTTAAGATTTGTCTGCCGGATACGTTTCCAGAATATTTGAAAGATAATCCTTCTATTGAGCGGGTTGGTGATGCATGGGGATACGATGAAAGAGGGCGGATTAATAAGCCTGAAGATAAAGCCATTACTTTAAATGAGCGCTTGAAAGAACAGGCACATTTGATTGCAGAAGAATCTGAAAACTCAGGATTGAAGGTTGAAATTGTTGATAATCCCGAGGACGCGCATGTGATTATGATGGGCTGGGATAATGGTAACCCGCGCGGACTGATTGGTTTTGCAAGCTTTCCTGATAGTATGAATGATTGGCCGCGGCTTAATGGTTTGGGTCAGCCTAGAGGTAAAGGATTTTTATTTGTAAATAATGCTTATGCCGCAGACGAAAAAGTAACCGATGCAGAGTTGCGCGACCTTGTGCTGCATGAATCAATGCGTGGTCATAATATGGGAATGTGTCATCCGCATGATTTAGGTATGCCGAT